>CAMEMA010000121.1 GCA_945926705.1 uncultured Clostridia bacterium | reverse complement strand
ATTCTATGGCAATGTTTTTTGAAGGAATATAGATATCAAGTTCTTGAGGACTTATTATATTCCTATTGTTAAAATCAGCTTCTATGTATTGTAAAATAAAATCATATATCTCTTGTTGCATAACACATTTTCTTTGAGTGTTAGGGATTTCTATATTAAAATATCTTTTATAAAATAATCCTGTTTGATAACTGATTTCACAATACTCACAGAATTTATAAATATCAAATCGATTATTTTCTACAAATTTTTCTATAAGGAATTCTTTGGAAAGATTATATTTTTCTATGAATTCTTGTCTATGTTGTTTAGCTAAGAAAATTTGAGTTTTCTTAAGAGTTTCCAAAATTCTTTCTCTAATTTCAGAATTTTCCCACATCTTTTTGGAAATTCCTGATTGTATTCTTCTCAATTCAGGATTTTGCCAAGTTTTTTTGACAGACTCTGAAAGTTTTTTTCTTTCTTCAAGATTTACAAACCGTTTCTTTTGAGCTTCCGAATGTTTCTTTTTTATTTCCGGATCTTTCCATCGTTTTTTCATAGTTTCAGAACGTTTTTTTCGAGTTTCCTTTGAATGTTTTTTGCCAATTTGAGCTTTAGAAATTTTCCTCTTTTCTTCAGGATTTTGAAATCGTTTTTTAGCAGCTTCCGAAAGTTTCTTTTTTATTTCCGGATTAGATAAAGCTACTTTAATTTTTTCAGAAGTTTTCTTTCTTTCTTCAGGATTTTCATAACGTTTTTTCTGAGCTTCTGAAAGTTTTCTCCTATGTTCCTCAGTTAATGGTTTTCTTGGCATAAAATTATTCCTCTTTATATAAGTATATAAAAACAAGAAATAAAATAAATTTTCAATTTTATTTAAAATTGTTACATAAAGTAATAAATATCATTCTACGGAATAATCTACATTCGGAGTTTTAGGATTATTATTAGAACCTATATACTGTGTAAGAATAGCTTCATATTGATTTTGAATTGTATAATTATATGCTGATAAATCTATTTCTTGTGGCTCAATCGGAGGTCGAGATTCTCCAAATACAGTTATGGCTATTTGAAGTTTAACAAAAGAACTTGTATAAACTTTATAAGTGTATAAGAGTTTTAAAGTAAGTGCTGTTAAGACAGGATAAACGTATGAACGGCAGAAATCTACGAACCTGTATGCTGTCATAGGACTTACGGTCATATTAAGCAATGTCCACAAATTTACTTTAAATGTATATTCTTCCGGGTTAGTATCATCTTCCCACCACTCACGGATTTCATATTCAGCTGAGAATAACTCTAAAATTAATTCTATACCGGCTCTCGAACCTTTTAAGAATTTTATCAACGGTGCATAAGAAGCTAACATTAAGAGTTGTTCCCGATTAAGGTCTAACATTTCTGTTATATTCTTGTACCCCGATTCTGTTATCAATGCAGTAAGAGCTTCGGAAGATAATTTGCTCAAATCTTTGTACTTATAAAGTATATCGGCGTAATAATTATTTATGGTAAAAGATGTTTCATTATAAAATATCTGACCTGCCGTCGTGTTTATGGTTGTTCCGTCAGGGAGAGTTATTATAGTCGGAACCTTAACAGAACCGGCAGAACTTTTTTCTACATAATCGGTTATCACCGTTATATTTCCGGCGAGGTCTTGAAAAAGAACTTCACCTTGCAGATACGACTGTATCTGCAATATCTTTTGCCAAAGTTCTTGCGTTATTGAATTTTCTGTTAAATATAAAAGTCCTGATAAATAATTACTCATTATGAAGTTACCAATGAAATATTATGTGTAAATGTTGCATAGTTATCCCATGCCAAACCTAAAAGTGTAGGATTTTGAGTTACTTTGGAAAAGATTACATCATCAACCGTAAAAATATCTTCAGTTGTAGTCCAAGTAGGTTCAGTCACGGAAAATCTGTTTACGGGATTTATCATTTGAAAAGATACATCAAAAGCGTTTGCCAAATCATTTACTATGGTTCCGGTACTATAAGAAGTATTTGCTTGCCATGAATTTGCAGTAGAAACTTTTGGAACCGTAAGCCATGCTATACCATTGTAAACAGATTGAGTTGCGCTTACGTCATAAGTGATTTCTCCTACGGTTGTATTCCAAGTCGGTTCAACTCCCGAAGATTTATCTATAAATCTGTTTATCTGATAAGCACAATCATTTGAAACAGTAGGTACGCATTTATCGAACAGGTTGAATGATGTATTGGCAGTCCATTCAATCGGAACGGCGTTTTTATCAAGAGGTATACATGTCCATTCTATATTATTGTCTATAACGGTATCACCTATGGTTGTGGGCCATACAGGCTGTGTAGTTCCGGTAGTATAATTAAATCCCAGAACTAAATAATTAAATCCGTTATCAACCGTAGGAGAAATTATCATTCCGGGTTTAATTAATCCTTTTGCGGTCCATACTGTTGTTGCAAAAGATGAACGAGCCGTTTTGATGTAATCATAATCTTCCAAATCATGCTCAATTAAGGCTAAATCTATTGTGGTACCTAATTTTTGTGTGAATTGTGCAAAAACTTCATTTACAATATCTTCTGCCACAAAATTTGTATTACTTGAATTCATTAATTTTAACGTGGTATTTATTGTAAAGTTATTTACGGTTGGATCAGAGATGTAGCACATGGGAACCCCGAAACACCTCATAGGACTCAAAAGTTGAAGTAATGAAGCTTTTTCCGCGTCCGTCAATAACATATTATTGTTTAAAATATATGTTACCTGTACAATCGGATTGCTATAATCCGTGCTGTTAGCATCTATAAAACTTGAATTAAGCGTTTTCATCACGTTTTGAAAATCTTTTCTTGCACAGATTACTCTGTTGGTTTCGGCATATAAAGGTCCGTTAATCTGTATGGATTTTGTTTCTTCTTGAACAATAGTATTTGTTTGACTTACTAGACTGTTTATATCTCCATAATCAAATTCTAACGTAGTACTTGAGTAATTAACTTCTGCATATTCAAGATATTGTAGAGTAAGAGTGCTGTTACTATGGTATTTATATTGTGCCGTATCTCTTGTGTTTAAGTACATAACATCAACACCGCCTACGGCATTTGAAATCCCTACATATTTATCATTGAGTAAATCTAGTAATTGAGTGCTATAAGGAAGCGGATTTCCTGAACAGGTTTCATCATTCAAATATAATTGAACCACATCTGATATATTATTATTGCTAAATCTGAAAGTTAAAAGATTTTCAGAATTAGCCGTTAAAGTTTGTGTTTTAACATTTCCTATATAAACATCCACATTTACAGGTGTTCCTTCTACAAAAGAAGTATTGTTTACAAGAGTTAAATCATAATCTCCGCAAGTTCCTATAGGAGTTAAAGCTTTCAGATATAAACTTGAATTCGGGGTAACATTTATAGTGAGCTTCATATTGGTTCCCCGAGTAACAGAGTAACCATAGTTCTGCGCTATGGCGATTGCTGAGATTCGTTTTGACAGGTATGCCATAAAGTTTTCTTGTCGGCTGCCATAAATTTTAAAGTATTCATTGGCAGCTTGAGCAGCTAACAT
>CAMEMA010000120.1 GCA_945926705.1 uncultured Clostridia bacterium | reverse complement strand
GAAGAAGCAAAGAAGAAAGCTGAAGAGGCAGAAGCAAAGAAGAAAGCTGAAGAGGCAGAAGCAAAGAAGAAAGCTGAAGAAGAAGCAGAAAGACTAAAGAAAGCTAAAGGAAAAGAAGCTAAAAAAGCTGATTGGGGAAATATGAATGTTAATGAAATGAATATAGCGGCAAATTTAAAAAATCCTGAGTATACTTCGAAAATTCAAGCGAAAAATGTTAAAGATATTGAAAATAACTCAAATGAAGTTGCGAAAATTTTCAACAGTATCGGTGCAGACGATCAAACGCAAAGTATGACAAGTTTAACAAAGTCGATACAGGAAAATAACAAAATGTGGTTTTCAACAGCGGAAAAAATTATAGCGGAGTATGTATTTAATTTAAGAAAGGGAATAAGTGATGAGAACTTAAAAACAGTATGTCAAAAAAAGTTAGAAAGCCTTGAGTCAGAAATTAAGGAAAGTTCAGGTAAAAAATTGATAATGGGTCGAGTTAATAAAATACTAAGTCAATCGGGAATAGAAGGAATAGGAGGATACGATAATGAACAAGATAAATAAAGTTTTAAGTGAGATAATTTCAGATGAAAAAGAAATAGACAAATTTTTAAGCCAAAAAACTATGGATGAAATGTATGAGTATTTTTTATCAAAGGATAACACTATTAGTAAGATGGAATTTGATGAATATGTTTCAAATTCACTTGAATCATGTTGTGACATCAACAATGAAGTTTGTAATGTTTCTGGCGGTGACGGTACCGGAAAAAATTTTGTTTCAAAAGTTATATCCACGGCTTTAGCTTCTTTAACTATATTGCCGGGTTTTAATCCAGCAGCAGGTGCTGCAGATTTATCAGATAAATCAAATACTCAGAGCCAGAATTCAATAGTACGGAAATTCCATGAGTTTGGCGATTCTGTTGAATCACTAGTTAAAGGGGGGTGGAAAAAAACATCGGAATTTTGTGCTGAACATCCTAAAATTATGATAGGGTTATCAGCTGCGCTATTGTCTGGAGCTGTAGGTGCCGGAATTCTCATTAAAAAGTCTAATTCTACAAAAAATAATGAAAGTGATAAGCAGAAAAATAGTAACATCAAGTCTTCCAATGTGATTAAACATAAACCTGGAAAAGGCAATTACGTAAATATCGAAGAAAAATCAAAGAAAAAAGCAGAAGCCGAAGCGGCAAGGAAGAGAGCTGAAGCAGAAGCAGCAAGGGTAAAATCAGAAGCCGAAGCGGCAAGAAAAGCTGAAGCCGAAGCGGCAAGGAGGAGAGCAGAAGCCGAAGCAGAAAGAAAAGCGGCAAGAAAAGCGGCAAAAAAAGCGGCAAAAAAAGCAGAAGCAGCAAAGAAGAAAGCTGAAGCAGCACTGGTCGCAAATACGTCTCCTACACAAACTATAGTAGGTAATGAAAATACTGAACCAGTTGGTAGAGCTTCTTCCGAAGTTGCAGATATAAAAAAAGACTCAGATGGTAAAAAAGGTTGGTTCAGTAGTTTATGGGGAAAAGAAACAGGAGTAGGTAATGAAAATACTGAACCGGTTGGTAAAGAATCTTCCGAAGTTGCAGATATGAAAAAAGGCTCAGATAAAGGTTGGTTCGGTAATTTATGGGGAAAAGCAACAGGATTGTTTAGACAAAGCGAAGATAGCAAAGATAATTAAATTTTAATGTATAAACTATAAAAGGAGGAAATTTCAATGGATAAAATGAATAAAACAGATAAAATAAATAAGAATAAGGTTGAAAAAATATTAGAAGAAATGGTTAAAAATGAGGAAAACAATGAGGAAAGCAATGAGAAAAACAATGAGAAAAACGGTACAATCAGTGAAATCGAAGAATTTTTAAGTAAAAAAACAATGGATGATGTTTATAAATTTTTCTTAAAGAAAGATCCAAGTATAACCATAGATGAGTTCGATAATTGTGTAGCTGAAATGTTAGAGTTAAGCATTAATACGCCTAAAATGGAGCCTATAGATAATGATAATATAGATAAGATAGTTGGTGGAGCAAATATTGTCAAGCAATTTAGTTCTAAAATGACATCCATGTTACTTGCAGCCTTGACGCTTTTACCCGGAATAAGTTCAATGGCTAGTGCTAGTGCGGTTGATACTCATACTGCTGCAGGCGAAGGCAATAAAAGTTCAATAGCAGAAAAGTGCTGTCAGATGAAAGATACAGTTAAAAGCCTTTCTGAAAGTGGATTCAATAACATTTCCAATTTCGTTAAGAAACATCCTTGGATAACGACAGGTATATGCGCTGCAATGGTAGCAGCTACCGGAACTGCAATAGCGATGAAAAATCGTAATAGCAGAGCGGACAAATCTAATCAAGAAAATAAATCTGAAGTAAAACAGAGCGGAAATACATCTGCGGCCAATACGAGCTTTGTGCCTGGTGTAACACAAGGAGTACCCCGTGTAATGACTCCGAGCACTGATTCTAAAAAACCTGAAGTAAAAGCGGAAGCGGATAATGACAATTCTGCACATTCCGATGCTCCTGCTCCTGGACTAAATAAAGGCTTATTGGCTCAAATACAAGCAGGAAAAAACCTTAAGTCTACATCTCCGAATACTGATTCTCAAAAACCTAAGGTAAAAGAGAATAATGACAATTCTGCATCTTCCGAGAATTCTGATTCTAAACAACCTGCGGGTGAGGGAAATACTATACCTACACCGCCACCGCCGCCACCACTTCCGGGTATGCAACCTTTGGTTTCATTGAGGGATAATGCAGGAGGTAATAATACTACTGGCACACCTACGACTGTCACATCTACGGGAGCAGCAAAGAGCGCAGATAAGGCAACGCCTAAAGGTTCAGCAGCTTTTACTGCGGCGGACATAACAGCACAAGCACGAAGCCTTAAGAGTGTAAATACAGAGATTTCTAAAAAGGATGAAGCAAAACCTGACTTCACAAATGAGGTAGAAAAAGCGAGAGCCGGTCTTAGAAAGACAAGTATCAACACTAACGATAGAGGCAGAGGTTCTTATACAAACAAAGAAGCGGACTCTTTATACGAGCGTATTAAGGCGTCACAGGAAAGACAGGGACAACCGATAAGCAATAATGGCGTACAAGAAGAAGAAAACAACGATTTTGATGACGACAAAAAAGAAGAAACTCCAGCACAGACCCCAAATACTAAAGAAGAAAGAATTACAGATAAAGACGGCACCGTTAGGTCTCAGCCTCAGGAAAATGATGATTTTATGAAACAAGCATTGATTAAGAGGAGACTAAGTATTGAAGGTGACGGTAACGAATTAGAGAATGCTGACGAAGAAGCAGAAAGGAAGAAAGCCGAAGAAGAATATAAGAAAGCTCAACAAAGAAAGATGGAAACCCAAGAAGTAATGAAGAGATCTGAAGAAAGAAAGAGGCAAAACGAAGAAAAAAAGAAGAAAGCCGAAAAAGGAAAATCAGCAAATCCCACAGCAGCACAGACTTCAACAATAGCACAGACCCCAAAAGTAGCACAGGGTTCAACAGCACAGACCCCAAATACTAAAGAAGAAAGAATTACAGATAAAGACGGCACCGT
>CAMEMA010000119.1 GCA_945926705.1 uncultured Clostridia bacterium | reverse complement strand
CGCTTGAGGATTACCCTCGCCGAATACAACATTAGTTCTTGTTTCGCATAGGCTACATTTATTGCAATTTAAACATTGACTTTTTAAAACTTCCCAAGAATCATACATTTTAAATTCACCTTTAAATTAGTTGTTTTTAAACATTAAATCTGAATAAAACGACATCTCCGTCTTGAATTATATATTCTTTTCCTTCGGATCTAACCAGCCCTTTTTCTTTTGCAGTTGAAATTGAACCAAACTTTATAAGATTGTCAAAGGAAATAATTTCAGCTCTTATAAATCCACGTTCAAAATCGGAGTGTATTTTTCCTGCTGCTTCCGGAGCTTTTGTCCCTTTTTTTATTGTCCAAGCTCTGACTTCGTCTTTTCCTGCTGTAAGATAGGAAATTAAACCTAATAATTTGTAACAAGCTGAAACCAATCTGTCTAATCCGGATTTTTCTAAACCTATATCCTTTAAAAATTCCATTTTTTCTTCGCTGTCCATTTCAGAAATTTGAGATTCTAATTCTGCACATATTGGAATTACTTCCGATTTCTCCACTTCGGCAAGTTCTCTTACTTTATCATAATTTGAATTTGATTTTGCTCCGTCTGAAAAATCCTCTTCCGACATATTCGCAGCGTAAATTACCGGTTTAATTGTTAAAAGTCCTAGTGTTTTGACATATTCTTTCTCTTCTTCTGTGTAAGCTATAGTTTTAGCTAATTTTCCCTGTTCAAGAGTGCTAAGAATTTTTTTACAAAGTTCCATCTCTACAATATATTTTTTATCTGATTTAATCATTTTTTCTATTTTTTGTATTTTTTTCTCAAGCATCTCTATATCAGAAAAGATAAGTTCCAAATTTATGATTTCTATATCTTTTTCAGGATTTACTTCTCCGTTTACATGAATGATATTATCGTTTTTAAAACATCTTACTACATGAACAATTGCATCAACTTCGCGTATATTTCCCAAAAATTTGTTTCCGAGACCTTCACCCTTAGATGCTCCTTTAACAAGTCCGGCTATATCTACAAATTCAATTGTAGCAGGGGTTATCTTATCCGGCTCATAAATTTCAGCTAATTTTTGAAGTCTTTCATCCGGAACAGAAACAATTCCCACATTGGGTTCCACAGTACAAAACGGATAATTTGCAGACATAGCTCCGGCATTGGTTATTGCATTAAATAAAGTGCTTTTTCCTACATTTGGTAAACCTATAATTCCTATTTTCATTATTGTACCTCTTTATTTTTTTAATTTTTTTCTGACAAGATAATAATAAATGTTTGACTTATTTTAATCAACAATTTCTGTGTTTTGCAGGTTTTTTGTATTACGGCATAAATTAAAATATTTTTATACATACTTTATAATAAAAAATAATTAAACTATGTAAAAATATTTACATATTATAAAATTGTGATATAATATTTTAGTAAACTATTATAGTTTACTATACCGCTGTTCTAAAGTATAAAAATTATCAAGAGCAAGTGTAAAATTTATTAAAAATGGAGGAGATGAGAAAAATGAAAAATAAAAATTATTTTCAATACATACAGTGGTTAGGTATTTGTTTTATTTGTGGATTATTGTTTGATTTTAACACAGAGTCTCATGCTTTTAATGGTGATACTCACAGATATGTTACGGAGACAAGTTTTGAAAATATTGCTGAAATATGCAGTAAAGTTAATTGTTTTAAAATTAGCGATAGAGATTACTGGAAAGTAGTAAAAGATTATAGCCTCAAACCTGATGAGGACGAAATTGAAGGAGCTTTTAAGAATCATTTTTATAATCCGGTAACTGAAACGAATTTTATGGGAGAAAAAGTTTCAGCGTGTACTAAGTGTGTTGACCATTACAATAAAGCTATAGAATATTATCAAAAAAATAATAAAAATCTTGCATATCAAGAACTGGGAAGAGCAATACATTTTATGGAGGATCTTAATACTCCGGTACATACAGGATACGATTTACCAACAGACGCTATATTCAAATTTCCGCTTCATGTCAGATTTGAAAAAATTTGTGACACAATAAACAAGGAATGCAGGTGTGTAATGTCATTTGAAAGTCTTAAATATTTTTATGAAAATGATGTTATTTCTCTTGCAAAATCAAGTTCGCTTTTATCCAGTGATAATTTTTATTATTTAAATGAAGAAATTTTAAATCCGGAAGTAATAGCCAAAAATTCAGTTAAAAACGCTCAATATAATGTTACGGGAATACTTTATAAATTTTTTGTCAAAATTAATAATCTATAAAAGGAGGTTTTTAGGGTGAAAACTTTAAAAAATAATCTAATAAAATTAATTTTTCTATTTACATTAATTATTTCAAGTGCAAATGTTAACGTTGATGCTAAAGATATTCTTTTCATGAATGATATGGAATCTTTAGCGGAGTTTTCTCGTGGCAAGACTTTTCCTAATGGTATTTCATGCGAAGAAAGGTTCAAGTGTTTTAGAGAAGAAGTTACACAAGATAATGAAAAAATAAATTATAACAGAACTGTGGAAATATCTAAAATTTATAAAAAATATTCAAAAGGTGGTGTAAAAATTCTTGCGTCTTGCAATGCAAGAATAATATTTTCTTATGATAAAGAAAGTTTAGTAAAAGTTAAAAAGTATTGTTATGATGTTGAAAAGAGTGATATAAGCGAAAAATGGAGTTTAATGAAAATAGGAGAGATAGTTCCTCAAGAAAGAAGTTGCTTATTATCGACTAAGTGTTCACTTTACAAAGTAAACTTAATCGGAACACATAGTTATATAATGGATGGTCATTTTGATATTTTGTGTTCGTACGATGGAAATATAGGAATCAATACCGATATCCATAGATAAGGGGGTAATAAAAGATGAAAAAGTTTAATAGATTTATAATTTGGATTTTTATTTTGATAGTAGAATGTTTTTTTTATAGCGAAACAAGTACTGCTTCTTCTTTGAATGTATCTGTATTTGGTGTTTCTTTTGTACAATCTGAATCTTCAAAAATGAGTAAATTGGAAGATGGAATTTTAAAAAAAGAAGAGTTTTATATAATAAATCATTATTATCCCGATAATTTTAGTGATTCATTTGAAAAGTACATAACCGTTCGCACAATGATTACATATTTAGAAGAATCTACAGGAAAGGCTTTGGCATTTGTAAGTGTAGAATCTAATTTTCGATTTAATTCTTTAATGAGGAAAGCTCAGTGTCTAAGTACCTCAAAAGATAACGTTGCGACGTGCAGCGAATGTTCTCTGGACGTATTTGTTAGAAGAGCAAATGTTTTGCTAGATAAAGGACAAAGCATTTTTAATTTAAAATTCAATTTAAATGGAAAAACATATGACGAAAATAGTTGTAAAATTTCATGCGATTTTATCGGAAATATATTTTATAATTGATTTTTTATATTGACATTTTAGTTAGACTGGGTATAATGTTAATTAATTGAATAAAATATATATAAAATAAATATATTTTAGTAGTTTATAATTATTTTTGAAACGGAGGTAGTGATAATGAGTGGAATTGAAGAAAAAATTTATTCTATAATTGGTGAAAACTCTGAAG
>CAMEMA010000118.1 GCA_945926705.1 uncultured Clostridia bacterium | reverse complement strand
TACCGCAGAATTTCGCGAACGCCTTAAAAACGGTGAAGAAATTAATTTATAAAACAAATTTAAAACGGCCGTCTTACTTTTATGTAAAACGACCGCTTTATCATTTCAATAAATGCTCTTATATTCAATTATATCACTTATATCGCAATCTAACGCACAGCATATTTTGTCAAGCACATAGCTATCATATCTGATTACTTTATTTTTATAATAATTGTCTATTATTTGATATTGAATCCCCGTGCGTTTTGCAAGTTCATATCGACTGATATTTAGTTTTTTCAAAGTTTTATCAAGTGTCAATTTAACCATAATTATATTATACACCTCTTGATAATATTTTATTAAAGATATATTTACTTCATAATTCATTTAAAACAATATATATTTATATAAGTATATATTGTTTTTGTGCAAATCAATATGTAAAGGATGATTAAAATGACAGCAACATGGAAAATTCAAACACAGAGATTACCATTGATTTTTAATGAAAACAGAGGCGAATTTGTAGAAAATATTCTTATCAATAAATCGAGATTTTTTTGCGGACTTTATAACGATTTATTTAAAGAACAATATGCACTTGGTAAATTGAAGAAAAAAATTCAGTATAAAAAAGACGAATTTGATATTACAATAGTTCACGGTAATGATGATAAAAAAATGATTTTTATAGAGATTCCTGAACCAAAAAAATCAGATTTTTCATACAATTTATTTACTAAGTATTATTGTATTCCATATCGTATAAAAGAAAACCGTATAGAAATATATGAATTATACGGTGTAGAAACCATAAAAGGCACAACAAATAATCTTTTGGTTTTTTACAAAGACGCTCAGCATTTAATAAGCAATTTATGTGCGCCGTATAAAATTGACGAAAAAAATAACTTTAAAGATTTTATGTATGCGTATGTTTTTAGATATGATGATAAATAAAAAAACCGTTGTCGAAATATTGAAATTTCGACAACGGTTTTTTATTCACCCTTGTATTTTCGGCGGGTTGCCAAGCCGCCGCGAATGTGCCGTTCGCTTTTATTTTTTTCAAGCACATTCTTTACCTGTTTGTAAAGCTCACGATCTATATGCATAAGGCGCTCGGTTACATCTTTATGTACAGTGCTTTTGCTAACTCCGAATTTTTTTGCCGCACTGCGTACTGTAGCTTTATTTTCAACTATATATTCTCCAAGCCGTATGGCTCTATATTCAAGCATTTCTTTCACACAATACACTCCCGGAATATAAATTCTTTTATAAATTTATATGCACAAAACTTTATTGTATGAAAACAAGTACCCTATAAAAATTCTAAATTAATTAATTTATTTATTATAACCAACCGGGTCAAAACTATTATTAATTCTAACATAAAACAAAATATTTGGATTAAATTCATTTCCTCCAAAAAAAGTGTTTTTCACTTTAAATTCAAATAAATATTTCATACCTTTTCCAAAAAAAGTATCGTGTAAACCTTCTATTAAGTCTAATATGCACATTATAATCACCACATTTCTATATTTTTATATTTATTATAATATAATAAATAAATTATATCAAATAAATTATAAAATATATACATTAAAATTTAAAATGTCACAATAATATTGACTTATCAAAAAAAACATGCTAAACTGTTAGTTACCTCTAAAATGTAGGCTTATTTTTTGTGCCTGACAGAGGGAGGCTAAAATATTCCGAAATACCGGGAGGTGCCGTAATGAGAGTAAAGATAACGCTAGCATGTACTGAATGCAAACAGAGAAACTACGATACAACAAAAAACAAAAAACATAATCCGGACAGGATGGAAATGAAGAAACATTGTCGTTTCTGTAGAAAGCATACTCTGCATAAGGAAACAAAATAAGTTTAAGGACAGGAGGCAAAACAATGAGTGAAGAGAAAAAAAACGTGTTCACAAAAATTAAAGATTTCTTTGTAGACTGCAAAACAGAACTCAAAAAAATTGTTTGGCCAACTCAAAAAACAGTTTTAAAAAACACCGGCATAGTACTCATGATGATTTTTGTTATGGGTGTTTTCGTTGCGCTTCTTGATGCAGGGCTTTTACAATTGTTTGGTTTAGTTATGTCGGTATCCAATACAAAATAAAGTCCGGAGGGAATTAGATAATGTCAGAAGAAGCTAAGTGGTATGTGGTTCATACCTACTCAGGCTACGAAAACAAAGTTGCTTCTAATTTGGAAAAAACCATAGAAAACCGCGGTATAAGAGATTTAATTCAGGAAGTAAAAGTGCCAACCGAAACGGTAACCGAAATAAAGGATAATAAAGAACGTGAAGTTGAAAGGAAGATTTTTCCCGGATATGTTCTTGTAAAAATGATTCTTAATGATACTTCATGGTATATTGTACGAAACATAAGAGGATGTACCGGATTTGTCGGTCCTTCAACCAAACCTATTCCGCTTACTCCGGAAGAAGTAAAAAAATTAGGCGTTGAAATTAAATCGGTCAAACTATCTTACGACATAGGAGAATCCGTAAGAATAATTGACGGTCCTCTTGCCAATATGGTCGGTGTTGTTACAAATATAGATCCTGAAAATAAAGTTGCCCAAATAACGGTTTCCATGTTTGGAAGAGAAACGCCAACCGAGTTGGCTCTTGGTCAAATAGAACCTATCGTTTAAAATTAATAACCTGTAAAAAATACTTGAAAAGCTATAAAAACGCTTTTAATGTGGGAGGAGCAAAATCTAAACATGCTCCGGAATTCACCACAAACTTTGGAGGTGCGAAAATTGGCTAAAAAAGTCAAAGCAATCGTAAAATTACAAATTCCCGCCGGTAAGGCAACCCCGGCACCACCTGTAGGTTCCGCATTAGGACCGCATGGTATAAATATAATGAATTTCACCAAGGACTTCAATGAACGTACAAAAAATGATACCGGTATGGTTATTCCTGCGGTAATAACCATCTATGAAGACCGTTCTTTTACGTTCATAACAAAAACACCGCCTGCAGCTGTTCTTATAAAGAAAGCCTGTAATATTGAAACAGCGTCCGGTGTTCCCAATAAGACAAAAGTAGGAAAGATAACCAGAGAACAGTTAGTTGAAATAGCAAATCACAAAATGCCCGACCTTAATGCCGCTAATTTGGAGACTGCAGTAAGCATGATAGCAGGAACCGCCAGAAGCATGGGGATAGAGGTCGCAAATTAGATTATCCCTAAGGTGGGAGGAAAAATCCGATTTTACCACTAATTCAGGAGGAAAACTATGAAACACGGAAAAAAATATAACGAAAGCGCAAAATCTTATAATCAATCTGAATCTTATGATTCAAAGGAAGCCATTGAAATATGCGTTAAAACCGCTAAAGCTTCTTTTGACGAAACTATCGAGCTTCATGTGAGACTCGGAGTTGATTCCCGACATGCCGACCAGCAAGTCAGAGGGGCAATTGTCCTTCCTAACGGAACAGGTAAAAAAGTTAAAGTTTTAGCTATATGTAAGGGCGACAATGAAAAATTAGCTCAAGAAGCCGGTGCAGATTTTGTCGGTGCCGAAGAAATGGCACATAAAATTCAAAGCGAAAATTGGGTGGGTTTGGATGTTGTTATT
>CAMEMA010000117.1 GCA_945926705.1 uncultured Clostridia bacterium | reverse complement strand
TATTTTTAAAAGGGTTTGAGGCTGTACCACAGTTCATTCTCCTCCTAACTAAATTATATATTTATGCTAAACTATTTAGCCTTTTCTGTTATCTTTACAAGTCGCCATCTCTTATCTCTAGAAAGAGGTCTAGTCTCCATAATTTTTACGGAATCGCCCATGCAACACTCGTTATTTTCATCGTGTGCTTTAACTCTCAGCGTACGTTTAACTATTTTATTGTAAAGTTTATGTCTGACACTATTTTGAATGGCAACAACTATTGTTTTGTCCATTTTATCGCTGACAACTTTTCCTATTTCCACTTTTCTCATATTTCTTGAGCTCACAAATGTATCCTCCTTCCATTACGCATTAACGCTATTTTCGCGAAGAACCGTTAAAACTCTGGCTATATCTTTCTTAACTGCTTTAATACGCATGGGGTTCTCGAGCTGATTAACAGCGAGCTGAAATCTAAGATTAAAAAGTTCGGATTTAAGGTCTTTAAGCTTAGCCTTGAGGTCGTCACCATTCAAAGATTTTATTTCTGAAATCTTCATTATACCTCACCATCCGTTTCTTTTTTTTGAACTACTTCTTGCAAAATTTGTTCTTTTTTAACAAATTTACACTTAACAGGTAACTTATTAGACGCCAAACGCATAGCTTCTCTGGCAATTTCTTCGGAAACATCTCCTATTTCAAACATAACTCTACCGGGTTTAACGACAGCTACCCAAAATTCAGGAGAACCTTTACCTTTACCCATACGAGTTTCGGCAGGTTTTTTCGAAACAGGTTTATCCGGGAATATCTTTATCCAAACTTTACCTGCTCTTTTGCAGAATCTTGTCATTGCAACACGTGCTGCTTCTATTTGATTAGAAGTAATCCAGCAGGGTTCTAAAGTTTGCAATCCGAAATTTCCATAAGAAATAGTGTTTCCCCTAAAAGCTCGACCTTTCATACGTCCACGATGAACTTTTCTGTACTTAGTTCTTTTCGGTAACAGCAACTTTATTTCCCCCTTTCGAAACTTCTTTTCTCGAGGAATTCATCAAAACTTCTCCCTTATAAATCCATACTTTAACTCCGATGATTCCATAAGTTGTTGCGGCTTGAGCAAAACCATAATCAATGTTTGCTCTAATGGTTTGAAGCGGAATTGTTCCTTCGTGATAGTGTTCTGTCCTTGCAATTTCTGCCCCGCCAAGTCTTCCGGCAACTTGTGTTTTAATACCTTTTGCTCCGGATTTCATTGAACGTCCCATAGCTTGTTTCAGAGCGCGCCTAAACGAAACTCTCTTTTCGAGTTGAGCAGCAATACTTTCAGCTACAAGTTTAGCGTTCATATCAGCATTTTTAATCTCTATTATATTAATAATCACAGGCTTTTTTATTAATTTTTCACAAAAAGCTTTTAATTTTTCAATCTCTGTTCCACCTTTACCGATAACGATGCCGGGTTTGGCACAGTGAATATTAATACGAACTCTGACATTATCTCTTTCAATTTCAATCTTCGGAACTCCTGCAGCTTTAAGCTTTTTCAGCAAAACTTTACGAATTTTGAAATCTTCTATTAATGCATCAGCAAAATCTTTTTTCTTCAAAAACCAACGTGATTCCCAATTGTTAATTATTCCTACACGAAATCCGTGTGGGTTTACCTTTTGTCCCATAGTTAACCTCCTTTTCCGCTAATTTTTTTCCTTTAAAATTATAGTAACATGAGAGCTTCTTTTTTCAATTCTGTATGCTCTGCCTTTTGACCTAGGCCTAATTCTCTTAAGAATCGGTCCCGGGCATACAAAACATTCTGAAATGTAAAGACGCGATACGTCCATTTGATAGTTATTCACCGCATTTGCCATGGATGATTTAAGTAATTTCTTAAGATATTCACATGCAGATTTTTTGGTGTAATCTAGCACTGCCATTGCATAATCCACAGGTTTATTACGAATTAAATCAAGAACAATTGAAACTTTTCTCGGTGAAATACGGGCGTATCTTAAATGAGCCCTTGCTTCCATTATTACAACTCCTTTCGCCCGTTATTTTTTGGCTGTTGTTTTAGAACCTGCATGACCTTTAAATGTCCTTGTAGGTGCAAATTCTCCAAGTTTATGTCCTACCATATCTTCGGTTACATATACCGGCACATGTTTGCGACCATCATGAACAGCAAATGTGTGTCCTACAAATTCCGGGAAAATCGTAGATGGTCTGCTCCATGTTTTAATTATCTTCTTTTCACCTTTTTCATTTTGTCCTAAAACTTTTTTCATTAAAGATTCAAGAACAAAAGGTGCTTTTTTCAAACTTCTGCTCACAATATCAATCTCCTTTCCCGATTATTTGCCGTTTCTGCGTTTAACAATATATTTATTAGAAGCCTTCTTCTTAGACCTGGTCTTATATCCAAGCGCAGGTTTGCCCCAAGGCGTTGTAGGTCCTGGACGTCCGACCGGAGATTTACCTTCACCACCACCATGCGGATGATCACAAGGATTCATGACAGAACCACGTACAGTAGGTCTCCAACCCATATTACGTTTACGTCCGGCTTTACCGATTTTTACGTTTTCATGGTCTATATTTCCTACTTGACCTATGGTAGCCATACATTCTGAACGGACATTTCTAAGTTCTCCCGAAGGAAGCCTTAATAGAGCCATACCATTTTCTTTTGCCATTAGCTGAGCCATATTTCCAGCCGATCTGGCAAGCTGTGCACCTTTTCCGGGATAAAGTTCAACATTATGAACAAATGTACCGACAGGAATACTGTTTAAAGGTAATGCATTTCCAATCTTAATATCTGCATCTTTGCCAGCCATAATTTCTTGACCTACTTTAAGTCCTTGAGGCGCTATGATGTATCTTTTTTCTCCATCTGAATATTGAACAAGAGCAATATGAGATGAACGGTTAGGGTCATATTCAAGAGTCAAAACTGTGCCGATAACATCAAATTTTTGTCTCTTAAAATCTATTATACGGTATTTTCTGCGGTTTCCACCGCCTCTGTGACGAACGGTAATTCTACCATAACTGTTACGTCCGGCTTTTTTGTTTAAAGTACACAATAAACTTCTCTCCGGACCTTTCTTTGATAACTCGGAATAATCTATAACCGACATATTTCTTCTTGATGGGGTAGTCGGTTTATAATTCTTTATTGCCAAATTATTTCACTCTCCTTAATTGTTTAGCTTTGCGGAGGCTGACTCCTCCTTACACTGCTTTTATTATAATTGTTTAAACTTAAAAATTACTGCAAAGAAGTGCAAATCCTATTCCAAAACTAATAAAAATTTTATTGCACCCACTTCACACTATTAAAGAAATACTACAAATCACTGCTATTAAATTCAAAACAAAGTCAACAGACTTAAATTTTTGAATATTAAACCATTCCTTCAAAAAACTCGATTCCTTTGCTATCCTTTGTCAAAGTTACATAAGCTTTTTTCCAATCAGGAGTATAACCTTGAGTTTTACCGCGACGGCGTAATTTGCCCTTCATATTCAAAGTATTGACGCTGTCAACGCTAACTTTAAATATTTCTTCTATAGCCTTGGCGATTTCGATTTTACCGGCAGACTTTGCTACTTTAAAGGTGTATTTTTTATTCGGCATTCCACCCATTGTTTTTTCGGTAATG
>CAMEMA010000116.1 GCA_945926705.1 uncultured Clostridia bacterium | reverse complement strand
CCTACATTCCAGCCGAAAGCCGTAGCACGCTAAAAAAAGCGTATTATTTTTTGAACGCACAGATGGAAAACTATATGCAGAATGGAAAGATCAACCCCGTTGCCGGTATCTTCCTGATGAAGAACAACATGGGCTATGCGGACAAGCAGGAGGTCGTGTTGACACCCAACCAGCAGCTCGGAGATCAGGTTCCTGCCGAAGATTTGGAGAAGAAGTACCTCGAAGATGTAGTGAGTGCGTCCGGCGACTATGACTCGGAGGACTGAGCGACTTTCACGACTTTTGCGACTATGGCTTACGACTATGGCTTACGACTATGCTTAGCGACTTTACGACTTTCCTGCGACTTTCACGACTTTCGCTCGAACGACTTTGCGACTTTCCGGCGAGGGTCTGCGACTTTGACAGAGCTGCCGATCTCCCCACGGGATCGGCGGCTTTTCCTTTTCCCGGCTGACCGGCTGACCGGCTGACCGGCTGACCGGCGGCGTGGGCGCTGCCGGGAGTTCCGGCTTGATTGAGGCTGCGTTTTTTACCCTTTATAATGTATAGCGGTATCATTTGCAAAAAATCTTGATTTTCTTTTGCGTTTACGCTTGACAAGTAAATGCAAGTATGCTATCGTGTATTTACCGAAACTGAGTAAATGCAAATTGAATTTGAAAGGGGTTTAAAACATGAAAATTTATGATCTGCCTGTTATGGGTTATGACCGGGCAAAAAGTTTTTACGGAAAAGCAAAAGTTATTGAAAAAGACAATGGAGAAAAAGTTTTACAGTCTTATAACACGGAAGTTTGCAAGATCGACAGCAATGGAAAATTTGTCCGCTTGTGGGGCGGGTACAGTGTTACCACAATGCGCCATGTTAATAGTTTTCTTTCCTTTTTCGGTATTTCCGGCGGGGGTAAAGCGTGGTGGAATAGTCAACCGGTAGAAATTAAAAAAGTACATTCTGATATGACTCCCGATGAAAGTTTGAAAGCTATGTATTTCCGGCGTGTTTCTAATGGGATTAATTATTGAAAGGGGTTTATATCATGAAAGCATTATTAAATAGTGGTGAATGGGTCAATATTGATACTTCTTACTTATTTCACGATCAATACAACACGGAAGACGGGAAAAGAATTTTTGATAAAGATATTTCCCGTATTGTTAATGATGAAAGGCCGGGAATGGGGCGTTGTAAGTATTGCGGCGCAATGGTAAAGCGTGGAGAAGAATACAAGCATTTTGAAGAACAGGAAAATAAAACTTGTTCGGGTTGCTTTTGGTATCAAGATCGCCTTATAAGCTCCACCAAACATCCGCCGGAAGTCGAGCGCACAACGAACGAAAACGGCGAACTAGTTACCCGGAAAACCGTTACAACGGTATCACAGTATGAAAAAGTATGTACCTATAAAGAAAAGTACGGCGAATGTACGCACAAAGAATGTCGCCGAATGGGTATTGACTGGTTTACCCCTGATAACACTTTCTTTTTAAAATACCCTGACGGATTTTCTTCCATTCCTGAGATTGATAAATTGGAAATGCGGGGATTTATTTTTGATAATCGCCGGTTAAATGCGGAGTATCATAAAAAATTAGGCTCTTACACATTGACGGCTTTACTTTCCTATGAAAACGGGAAAGCAACAGGAATTCGAGCATACAAGCTTTATAATTGCCGCCGTGATTATACATTCCGTTTTGAAAATGGGGAGCTTTTCACGGATAAATATGCTTTTGGTTTTCGCAAGGTTAAAACGATGGAAGGTGTACCAGGTTCAGTCATGGAAGCTGTTAAAAATATTTGTGGGAGGTAGCAACAATGAAAGAATTTATTTTTAAGACAACGGCAACGATGAAGGAATACAACAATAAAAAATGGTGGATTGATTCGGACATTGTTCGAGAAATCCGCATAGCAGCCGAAAACGTCCGGGAAGCGTTGAAGCAATACCGGGAGATCGTAAGCGAAAAATTTTATATTGAAATTTCCGACAATGCTATTAAATGCAAGTCCCCTATGTACATTGACACGGCAAACGGTGAATGTAAGCAAGTCGGCTATGTTATTACCGGGAAAACGGATTTTGAAGACAGGGACAATTATAAATGGATCAGTCAATATATTGATCTGTGGGTAACAATTCTAACCGTTGTTGATACGATATTTTAACGGGGGTGTAAAGCATGGTATACGCAAGGAAAAAGCACGGCGGCGCAAGCTGCTATCTTGTATCCCCCGACATGGTGCAAGCGTTTATACGGCGTGTTACATGGGCGCAAGGTGTAGCAAATTGCTTTTGTAATATCACGGTAAAACCATATAGAGGGCGTAAATATAATCCCGCTTTTGTATGGGTATGCGTGGGTTGAAAGGTAGTTTAATTATGAATATTTCAAAATTGATTGAATTGTTACCGGATAGCGTTAAACCTGATATAGCGGATTTTGTGCAGGTGAAAATGAAAGACGGCAAAATGGGAACCCGTGTATTATTGCATCGGCTTTTAACAGATACGGAAAAGCAAGCAATGAAAAGCAAGCATTTTGTCGGCCTTGATTGCGTGGCTTGTCATAGATACGCCCCGGAAATTAAACGTAGTTATTTCTATGTAGTATAAGGGGTTGTAAAATGTATATAGTTTTGTTCTTTATCTTACTTCCTTTTATGGTTTTAGCGGAATGTGTAAAGAAAAACAAATAATGCTTGCTTACTAATGATAATTGCTATATAATACCTGCAATAAGTATCTTAAATGAATGGAGGGTGTTTATAATGACTAACCACGATGGGCGCTATGTATTGAGTGAAAGCGATAAAAGGAAAATAGAAGCACACGCCCGATCTATTGCAAAGAAAGCTACATATGATGGGGCTGTGGAAGCGTGGTTTGATTCTGAAATTGGGGTAGTGCATTATATGGAATGTGTGGGGTCAACTTATTATGAATCCGATAAAAGTACAATGGAATTTATTTACAGTGCAAGTACCAATATTAGATAAAATTTGTATTATGAAAATCCGTCCCGGTTCTTCCGGGGCGGTTCTTTTTCGCCCTTTTTCGGGTCTGTTTTCGGCCTGATTGGGGCGGCGCGAATGGGTGCCGGGGGCGGGGGATATGCCAGCAGCGGCGAGGGCGGGGTGAGCTGAAAAATACCCGCAAAAAATAAAAAGGCTTATTTACATTTACCTATTGACATTTACATTAACCTATGCTATCTTATATGCAAGAGGTGATAATCATGATGACATTCAAAAACGCAATCGGCTATGTCCGTGTTTCCACTGAGCGTCAGGCTGATGATGATAAATTCGGCATTGAGGTTCAGAAACAGGCTATCCTTCTCTACGCAAACGACCATGGTTACAACATCGTTGACTGGAAGGTTGACGAGATCAGCGGTGCAAAAGATGACCGTCCCGCTCTGAACGAAATCCTCTACGGTGACAATGTGACCAATCCTCCTTACGAAGCTGTGATTGTGTTCAAGAATGACCGTCTGGCTCGTGATACCAAGCTGTACTTCTACTACCTGTATGTGCTGGAAAAGAAGAATATCAAGCTACTCAGCACTCAGGAGTCCTTTGCCGAGGGCAACGAGTTTGCCAACATCTATCGTGCGCTGCTTCAATTCGTGGCAGAGCAGGAGCGGAAGAACATTGCTCTGCGTACCGGC
>CAMEMA010000115.1 GCA_945926705.1 uncultured Clostridia bacterium | reverse complement strand
ATTTGTAAAATAAAAAACTTTCAAATATATAATGCTGATGGTACATTATCTGTGGATTTAATACCATGCTATCGAAAAAGCGATAATGCGATAGGTATGTATAATAGCATAACTAAAACATTTTCACAAAATAATGATTCGGTATTTGTAAAAGGAAATATTCTGCCAAGTCCCGATAATCCAATTGAAGTGGAAAGTGTCGGGGAATTGGTTACTGATGAAACTGATGCTAATTACGGTAAGTATAAAATCCCCATAACAGCACGAAGCAAGAATTTGTTTAATGAAGAATTATTATTGTCTATAAGTAATGTGCTAAAAACAGATGATGGATATGTAGCTACAGGTGAGGCTTCATATACCGCATCATCTAATTTAGTTAAACATATAAAAAGTGTTTTGAAACCTAATGTTACATATACACTATCAAGAAAGACTAATGAATACCATGGCGATAATACTGGTAATGTGTGGATAGGAGTAGATTCTAGTACGCCAATAGTCTGGATTACATATTTTGCAGGAGTACAAAGTAAAACTTTCACATTAACGCAAGAGCAAATAGATAGTATTGGATATTTTAGAATGTACGGTAGAAACACAAAAAATCCAAATCATGTATTTAATTATATCCAACTTGAAGAGGGTGAAGCTGCTACAGACTACGAACCATATCACGAACCTGTTACAACTAGCATATATCTTGATGAGCCATTAAGAAAAGTTGGAGATTATGCCGACTATATAGCTTTTAAGAATGGTATGGTTGTGAGGAATGTTGCGGAAATTGTTATGAAAAGAGAGGCTAATAATATTTATGCCAAGCTTCCTAGTGTAGTACGAATTGCATCCACTCATTACGGATTTTCAATTAAACCCGCCTCCACTATGTTATCAATGTTACTTCCAGATATTGGTGTTATATGGTACGGAAACGCAGAAGGTATTTTTCATCACGATGCTCTTAGCACAGCTTATTATTTCTCATTATCATGGAATAGATTAGGGTTGACTTATGACGGAACAAATGTTTACAAGAGTGATGACGAAACGCAAACAGCTTTGACTGATAATCAAATACTTAATATTGTGTACGATTATATAACAAGCTTACCCGAAGAGGATAGGAAAATTTATATGATTTTAGAGGTTCCAACACAAACACTAATATCACTTCCAATTCTTCCGACATTTAAAGGAATAACAACAGTATATGAAGTCGGAACAACAATACAGCCTTCCAATATGGAAGCGGAATATTATTCAACACTGAAAGGAGAATAAACAATGAAATATAAATATATAAATGAAAATGAGGTAAAACCGTACAAAAATGGATTTATTATTTTGGATAATAAAATCTATACCAATCCAAAAGAAGAAACGCTTTTAAAGGCAGGATTTAAAGAAATGGTTATAGAAGATGAACCCGGGTACAATCCCGAAACGCAGTATATCGTACCAAAATACGTTGACGGTGATGATGTTATTACTCAATCTTGGGAAATAAAAGAAATGGAGATGATTTCAGATGAAAATACTGAAAACGGCGTGGAATAAACAGAGGAATATTTAATCAAATGCTGAGGTGATTATATGCAAATAAAATACAATTTTTCAAAGCGTACAGATAATATAAAATACATAGTTATACATGACACTGGAAATACCGGGACAGGCTCAAACGCACAATCCCATTTTAATTATTTTAACACAGGCAACCGCTCGTCAAGCGCTGATTTTTTTGTAGCTGACACACAAGCCTTGCAAGTGGATGATTACATAAAATATTACACTTGGCACTGCCGGTACGGTAACGGTAAGTATGGAATAAAGAATAATAATTCTATTGGTATAGAAATATGCGTTAACCGTGACGGTAATTATGCCAAAGCTTTTAACAACACGGTTGAACTGACAAAACGTCTTATGAAAGAATTGAATATTCCAATTGAAAATGTTATTCGCCATTATGATGCAAGTCATAAAAAATGCCCTGCTTCAATGAGTGCGAATAATTGGGAACTATGGAAAAAATTTAAGGAGTTGATTGCATTGAAAGAAATAACAAGCGTAAATGATATTGTTTGGGAGCTGGCACAGCGAGGAATTATATCTGACAAAGCGTTATGGCTTAAAAAGCTTGAAGATGATAAAAACGCTTATTGGTTAGCGAAGAAAACAGTTGATTATTTGGTAAAGGCAGGTGTGTGAAATGAAAGATAACGGAGTGATAAACAGCGTATCTCCCATAAGAGATTACGAATACTCGGCAATCAGCGGAAGTACAGAAAAAAACTTTCCGATTGAATATACGGTAAAATATACAGGTGCTGAAGTAAAAGACCAAGGTAATTATCCTTTTTGCGTTGCCTGTGCTTTGGCAACCGTGTTAGAAGCATGGATACAGAAAATATACGGAGAGAATATAATAATTTCAGAAACATTCAATTTCGGAGCTTTAAGAAAAAACGCTTTAGCAATTAATGGAATGATACATTCCGAAGCATTGAAAATGCAGACGGAAATAGGAAGCGTTTCAAAAGATATATTTGACGTTATTCTCGGTATGCCTGAAATATACAATGAAATTCAAAAAATAAGCGGTTTGTTTGAGGAAGCTAAAAAATGGCGTTTTGCCAATTATGTAAAGCTTAATAACGGAGATACAAAAACAGGACGTCAAAAGGATTTGGAAATAAAAGACGCATTAACAAAATATGATGTTCCTCTTTTTGCAATAAGTCCGAATCATTTCGGCGGAAGTCATGCAATTGCAATTATAGGCTGGGACGATAATTCAGACAGTTACATAATAAAAAATTCGTGGGGAGAATCATACGGAGATAAAGGAAATGTAAAAATTCCCAAAGATGAAATAAGAGAGGTTTATTTGTTACTTTATGAACCGATTAAGCTTCCCTTTACGGACGTAAAAGAAGATGATTGGTTTTACGATTATGTAAAACAGGCTTATTTATCGGGAATTATAAACGGAAAAACAGAAACAACATTTGAACCGAATATTAATATAACACGTGCCGAAGCGGCAGCTATGATTTCAAGGCTTGAAAATAAAATCGATAAAGCTATAGAAATGATGAATGATGTGTTAAGGATGGAAATTAAATATGATAAAATAATAAGGAGATGCAAAATATGAAAAAATGGATTAAAGCAGCAGGAGTTAGAGCAGTAAAAACCGTTGCACAAACGGCTGTTGCAACAATAGGAACGGCTGCGGTTATGGGTGCGGTTGATTGGAAAATGGTTGCTTCAGCTTCAGTTTTAGCAGGAATTTTGTCACTTCTGACTTCCGTTGCAGGACTTCCCGAAGTGAAAGAGGAATAAGAAATGTACATAGACAGCAAAACAATTATTGAATTTTCAAAAGTTTTAGCAGCAGTTATTTCAATCGGAGGAGTTTTTTTCGGTGTTCTGAAATGGTTTCAAAAAAGAAAAGAAACCTCTGAAAAGGTTGAAGCACTTGAAGCGAAGGAAACAACAGACGTTGAGCAACTAAAAGAAATGCACAACAGAGATATGCAATCAATGCAGAACGAATTATGTGTGATGAGTTACGGACTTTTGGCAGCTTTGGACGGACTTAAGCAGTTAGGCTGCAACGGCGAGGTCACAGAAGCCCACGAAAAACTTTCCAAACATCTCAATCAGCAAG
>CAMEMA010000114.1 GCA_945926705.1 uncultured Clostridia bacterium | reverse complement strand
AAAGCGGTAATACACAAGCTTTAAACGGAGCCAAAGCAGGATGAAGTTTCAATACTATTCTGGTGTCTTTTTCATTTATTACTTCTTCATTGTATGCATCGCAAAGGAAAGCTAAAGCGACACGGTCAGCACCGAGAGAAGGTTCTATCACATAAGGTAAATATCTTTCACCCGTTTCAGCATCAAAATATTCTAAATTTTTCCCTGAATTTTCTTGATGGCGTTTTAAATCGAAATCTGTTCTGTCGGCAATTCCCCAGAGTTCTCCCCACCCAAAAGGAAAAGCATATTCTATATCGGTTGTAGCGTTAGAATAGTGACAAAGTTCTTCTTTTGCATGATCACGAAGCCTTATATTTTCTTTTTTAATTCCAAGACTTAAGAGCCATTTTTCACAGAAATTCTTCCAGTAACTGAACCATTCGAAATCGGTTCCCGGTTTGCAAAAAAACTCAAGTTCCATTTGTTCAAATTCTCTTGTTCGGAAAGTAAAATTTCCCGGAGTTATTTCATTTCTGAAAGATTTTCCAATTTGAGCTATACCAAAAGGAATTTTTTTACGTGAAGCTCTTTGAACATTTGAAAAATTCACAAATATACCTTGAGCGGTTTCGGGTCTTAGGTATATTTCATTTTTGCTGTCCTCAGTTACACCTTGAAAAGTTTTAAACATTAAATTAAATTTTCTAATGCCCGTAAAATTATGTCCACCACATTCAGGACAAGCTATACTATTTTCGGAAATACATCTTTCCATTTCTTCAAAAGTCATGGTATTCGGGTTAATTCCGGCATCTTCTATTAATTTATCCGCTCTGTGGCGAGATTTACATTCTTTACAATCCATAAGGGGGTCGGAAAATCCACCAATATGACCCGAGGCTTCCCAAACTTTTGGATTCATAAGTATTGCGGCGTCAAGTTGAACATTATATTTAGATTCCTGAACGAATTTTTTAATCCAGGCCTTTTTTACGTTATTTTTAAACAAAACCCCCAGCGGACCATAGTCCCAAGTATTTGACAAACCTCCGTAAATTTCTGAACCGGAGAAAATAAATCCTCGATTTTTACAAAGTGCTACGATAGTATCCATATTTTTCATTGTTTGAATGCTCCTTACTTTATTGAGCTTAGTTAAAAATTAATATAAAAACATGAAAATCAGCTGATTTTCACTGCATGCTGATTTTCTGAGTTCAAAGTCACTCCTAAAACTGTGTCAAAAATTGGCTCAGAGTTCGGAATAAACCTTCCATATTTAATTATAATATTTTTAAACTTGCTAAGCAATTGAATTTCTCTTTTAATTTCGTTTTCATAATATCCGGTATATATTACAAAATCTTCATTGCATCCTAATTTTCTGAAATATGAAATGAGCTCAAGTATTTCATCAAACTGAAGAATTGGTTCCAGACCTCCTATAACAATAGCAGAAGTAAGCGGATTTGATTCATATCTTTTATAAATATCAGAAATAAAAACCTTTTTATTTGGCATTTTAGAGGCAGGCATATTTTGACAAATAGAACAATCCATCCCCAACTCTTTCAAACATTTAAAATCACATCTTGAAGTTGCGATAAACATCGAAGCTTTTTTATAATCCTGAAAATCCTCGTCCACTATATCTTTGACTGTCATTGTAAATTTTGGAATATTAAAATTAGTTATCATTTAAATCAAACCATTTTCTTTGCTCAAATTCCTGTTTACGCTCCTTGCTGTAAGCGGAAACCGGTACTAAAAATCCTACCACCCTGGAATAAGTATCAGCTACATCTTTACCGCATTTTGGACATTTTGAAGAGAAAAATGCATGCTCATTTTCACATACTGAAATTTTACAATTATAAGCGAAATATATTACTCCAGATTTTGCAATATAATTCAAAAGCTCCCAAGCTTGTTCTTCACTTGCAAATTTTCCCGCAAGATTTATATGCGAAATTTGTCCTCCACCACACTCTTTATCAAGTTTTGCTCCTAAATGTATTTTTTCATTGAGGGTACATTTTTCCATTAACGGAATCCATTGGTTTGAATAAATAAAATATTGTTCTTTTTCGGGATATAAAATGGAATCTTTTTGACTGAGTATTACGTTAGCTCTTTCTGCGGGTATAGCTTCCACATTTATGCTATAGTCAAATTTATATGAATCTTTTTGAGAATTTATTGCATTTAATATTTCGGTTGCAAAATCAAGACCTTCCTTAGAGTAAGATTTATTTCCAAATTCATCGGTATTGATAAGTCCAAATTCGCAAATAGCTTCGTACATTGCAGTAATGCCGATAGTGTTATATTGCTTTTCAATCTCTATAAGACCGTAAGAATAATTTGGAAGTAATCCTCTTTCGATATCTTGTTTAATTATATCTCTTATAACATCTAAAACTTTTAAGCAATTATCAATTCTGTTTTTGAGTATCTCTAAGAATTTTTCTTTACTTCCGTTTGATTCTATTGCGATTCTTCTGAGATTAATAGTGTTAACCTGAATACTTCCCACAGAAAGCGACGTACCGCCAACTGAATTTATAAAAGCATCAAGTTTTGAAGTGTTTGAAATAAGTCTGCAACAGTTTGAAAGGCTCGTGACATCATTTCCTACATAAAAATTACTGTCATACCAAGTCATATTATGTCTATTGCACCATCTGGCAAACTCTTCATCTACAAATTTTCCGTTTTGGAACAGCAAAGAATATGTAAGAACAGGAAAAGTCATCATTGTTTCTTTTCTGATATCTGAAACTACTTCCATAAACACTTTCTGATGCTCAATAATTCCTTCAACATGATCAATTACATAATCTCCATTGGGGAATTGGCGTCCTCCGAAAAGTTCAACAAGGTAGTTTCTATCCATAACAGTTATATTTGAAAAAGCACATTCAGTAACTCTTAAGTATGGTTGATTTAAATCATATATAAATTTTTGGAAACATTGTTTGCGATAGTACTCGGGGTCCTTAAGATAAAAATTGTTTTTAACATCGTTATACCAGAAATAATAAGAATACAAAAGATAACTCGGAAGTCCCACCGCTCCACTACTGCGGTTTGAAGCCCAACTTATAAACTCCAAAACATGGTCGTTAAAAGTAGTTAAGTGCTGTGGAGCTCCGGTTTTAAATTTGTTTATAAAAAAAAGTCCTTTTTCAACGAGTTTATCAAGGTCATAAGCATAGCAATAAGGAATAAAAGATGAAGATGCGGAGTTATGAAGGTAAAATTCACCATTCCATTCTCCCTCAAGCCAATCTTCAGCGGTTTTGCTACCATATTTTTGCGTAATTTCCTTAAAAATTTTATTATATGAAAGAAGTTTAGTGTGTGGTTTAACCATATCGGCCAAAAGAGTTCTGATATCTCTTGTAGTGCTGTTGGCATTGGCGTCAATAGTGGTTTCTGCTACAGTTTTTGACTTTATAAAATTATCTATAAAATCCGTAAAATTCAAATTTAAATTTGAAAAACCGTTCATCATTTCAAATCTTGAATCATACTTACTTTTTAATTTTGAAATGAAATCGGAAAACGGCTTATAAAGATTCAAATTTATATCCATTATTCTTCCTCCTTCTCAAAATTATTCTTAGATGATTGAGAGTTTATCCAATCATTCGCATCCACAAAATTCAAAAACTTTTCTCCGACTTTCAGTGCGGGCAAAGATTGAATTCCGTGAG
>CAMEMA010000113.1 GCA_945926705.1 uncultured Clostridia bacterium | reverse complement strand
TTTATAAATTTTTAGAGAGGATGATTAAAAATGCAAATTGAAGAAATTAATAAAGAAAACATTATGTCAGGAGAACAAATTGATACATCATCTATAGAAATGATTAAAGAAATTTCTAAAATGGTATCTAAACAAGATATAAAAAAATTATGGAACAAATTCCGCAAGAAGCAATAAATCAAATTTCTGATGAAGACATAAAAACGATTAAAGAAGTTAAAGACGTTACGCCTGAAACTCTTGAAGAATTATCTGCAGGATTAGAAGTCAATACAAAGAAAATTTTAAAATATTTGGGTGCAGGTGCAGTGCTTGCGACTGTAGGTGTCGGTTCATATTGTTTGGGAAATTTAAATTCTAAAAAAGCCAATGCGCAATGTGAAGATTTAAGAAATAAAATGGAGGAATTAGAAGTTGACCTTAAAAATTCATATGAAACAGGATATAAAAAAGGATACAAAAAAGGAAATAAAATCGGTTCTGTAAATGGTTACAATACAGCTTTACAAAAGTTCCGTATGAACAAAATTGGAAAACAAGAAGCAATAAGTATGCCAATAGTATTTTTAGCAGGAGCAGCTACAGCTTCTAAAGTACTGAATTCACAAAATCAAGAACCATTATTCCTTACTGAAAACAGTATATAAAATAAAAACTATATTCTATAAAATTAATATTAATTTTATTTTAAAATATATAATTTATATTTATATAAATAAAATTGTTGACATTTTATATAATTTACTATATAATAGTTCTCGTATTAAATTATTAAAGGAGGTTTTCAAAATGGAAACAAATGAAACTATTGAAAAGAATTTAACACCTGAAAAGATTAAGGAAATGATTAACGACATACCTGATGAAGATTTAGAAAAAATCTCTAAGATTGACCCGGAGTCGACAAACACTGAAGATTTGAAAAATATTGCCGGAGGGTTAAGCCCCACCACTTTAAGATATGCAAGAAATTTATCATTGGCATTAGCAGCCGGAGCAGGCGGATATCTCGTGGGCAAACACTTTAACTCAAAAGAAGTTTGGGAAAATATGCTTAAAAAAGAAAAGTACTCTGGTAGGGCATCTGGTATATTTGACACAATGTTTGCTCAAATGTTCAAAAACACGGCTAAAAATAATGATAATAATAACTTAGAAGTAGTTAAAAAACAATATTAGAAATAAATTAATAAATATCTAAATGGAAGGAGATATAATTATGGAAGCAAAAGAAATAAAAAAATGTATCAACCAAATATCTGACAATGAATTAGAAACTATGTTGAATTCTGAAAATGATATTTCAGGAGGTTTAGGACAAAATGGAACTATAACATTTAAAACGATAAGAAATTTGGCATTGATCGGAGGTTTATCATACTTGACAGGGTTCGCATTTGGACGTAGCGATATGAAAAAACAACTAAGGGAAAATGATAGTCAAGGACTTCTGAAAAAAAACTACAAAGAGGGATACAAAGAGGGACAACAAAAGTTCTATGAAACTCTCCATAATTAAAGGTAAAAAAACTGCGTATTAAAGAGATCACATCTTATTAAAGTGTGGTCTCTGTTTATTTAAGTAAAGGGTATATCTTGATTAATAAAGATTTCAAAAATATAGAAAGAAAATCGATTTTAGAGGCGTCTAATTATACTTTTTCGTATCCACATTCTTTATTTGAACAATAAAATTTAGGAATTTTTGTATTTTTCTTGAATAAAATGCTACCGCACTGAGGGCACTTTTCGGGTGTAGGTTCATCCCAAGAAACAAAATCACATTTGGGATAGTTTGCGCATCCATAGAAAACACGCCCTCTTTTACTTTTGCGTTTAATTACACTTCCATCACATTTAGGACATTTTACTCCGATATCCTCCACAATATTCTTTATATTCTTACATTCCGGATAACCGGAACATGCAATGAATTTTCCAAATCTTCCGTGTTTTATAACCATAGGTTTTCCGCATTTATCACAAATTTCGTCAATTTTATCTTCTTCCAGTGTAATTTTTACGCCCTTCATATCTTCTTTTGCTTTTTCGAGTGTTTTTGAAAAATCACTGTAAAAATCCGTAATTATTTGTGTCCAATTATTTTTTCTCTCTTCTATTGAATCAAGGTCATTTTCCATTTGAGCCGTAAATTTCAAATTTACAATTTTAGGAAAATGTTCTTTCATCAAATTCGTAACCACCTCACCCAATTCTGTGGGCTTTAATGATTTTCCTTCCCTCTTAACATATTCTCTCGAAGTAATAGTCGAAATAATAGAAGCATATGTGGACGGTCTACCTATACCATACTCCTCCAACGCCTTAATAAGTGAAGCTTCTGTATATCTGGCAGGAGGTTCTGTAAAATGCTGAGAAGAATCCATATTTTTTAATTTAATGGGCATTTTTTCAGATAATTCCGGAAGAGCTTTAGCTTTTTCTTGCTCTGTATCTTTTCCTTCTGTATATAAAACAGTAAACCCGTCAAAATCCACTGTATATCCTGAAGCTTTAAATATATAATGATTTAAATCATCTATAATTTCATTTTTTGGAAACGCTATTATATCAGCCTGAGTGGTACTTTGAACACAAACTGACATTTGACTTGCAATAAATCTTTCCCATATTAACTTATAAACTTTAAATTGATCACCGCTGAGACTGCTTTTCAACCTTTCCGGATACATTTCGGGCATTGTGGGACGTATAGCTTCGTGGCCATCTTGAGCACCTGCTTTTACTTTGAATCTTCTTTCTTTTTCAGGAAGATATTTTTTCCCCCACTTTGAAAGAATATATTCACGCGCGCCCATTAAAGCGTCATCTGAAATTCTTAAAGAGTCTGTTCTCATATAAGTGATCAAACCTATAGCGCCCATGTCCTCAACTTCTATACCTTCATAAAGCTCTTGAGCCGCTTTCATAGTTCTTTTTGCTTGGAAACCTAATTTTCTCGAAGCTTCTTGTTGAAGTGTAGATGTAATAAATGGCGGAGAAGGATTCTTCCTTCTCTTACCCTTTTTCAATTTAAAAATCTCATACTCACAATTATCAAGCTCTTTGAGTATTTTATCAGCTTGTTCTTTATTATTTATTTCTATCTTTTCTTTTTCGTTTCCGTAAAAAGAAGCACCAAAAGCTTTTCTGGAACCTTTTGGAATAAACTGAGCGTCAATTGTCCAATACTCTTGAGGTACAAATTTTCGGATATCTTTTTCTCTATCCGCAATAATTCTCAAAGCCACAGACTGCACTCTTCCGCCGGAAAGTCCTTTGTGAATTTTCTGAGATAAAAACGGGCTTAGTTTATATCCTACAAGCCTATCCAAAACTCTCCTTGCCTGTTGAGCATCCACTAAATCAATATCAACGGTTCGAGGTGATTTTATACCTAAATCCACACCGCTCTTGGTTATTTCATTAAATGTAACCCTATTTTTACTTTCCAAATCTAATCCCAAAATATATGCTAAATGCCAAGAAATAGCTTCACCCTCACGGTCTGGGTCGGTTGCAAGTAAAACATTGTCAAATTTTTCAGATTTTTTCTTTAGTTCTTCAACAAATTCCTTTTTCCCCTTGATAATTTCATACTTAGGGGCAAAATTTTTCTTAATATCAACTCCCAGTCTTTTTTCCGGCAAATCCCTTACATGACCCATAGAAGCCACTACATCGTAATCTTTGCCTAAATATTT
>CAMEMA010000112.1 GCA_945926705.1 uncultured Clostridia bacterium | reverse complement strand
AAAATATACAAGAGTAGTTGGATTTTTAACTCCAGTAGGTCATTGGAATAAAACAAGACGTGAGTCAGACTTTCCGAATAGACAATTTTATTCGAGTATTAATACATAAGGATTCAATAAAAATGAGTAAGAAAAGCAATATAAGTCTATTGCTTTTCTTACTGTTTTATGTTATAATTGCACTATGAATATTAATTATATAGAATATAGTATAGCGACACGTAGTTTGGATATTTTCTTTGCAGGGTGTAAAAATCGTTGCAAAGACTGTTATAATCCTGATTTGATGAATTTTGATAATGGAACATCTTACATAAGTTGGATACCAAAAATTGATCATTATTTAAAAGAGTATAAATCACTCATTAATAAGGTTTTACTTGTTGGAGGTTCTCCCAACCATCAAAATATAAAGGAAATGGAAGCTTTCCTCGTATGGTTAGAGTATAGATGTAATAAAGATAGAGTTAAAATTTATGCTTTTTGCGGTGAAGAAATAGAAGACGTAATAGAACCTATAAAAGTACATTGTCATAGAATAAAAACAGGTTCTTATATTCCTGAATTAAAGGTAGAAAATAATATTCAAGATAATATAAAATTAGCTACAAGTAATCAAAGGATATTATATAAGGATAAAGATTATTAGGTTCTTTATAATTCTATCCATCAATTAAATTTTAAAGAGTACTAAAAAGAACGGAGTACTCTTAAAATGGATATATCAAAACAAATTTACGAAGATATAAAACTAAAAATATTTTCTTATATTAAAGAATCAAATGAACCTATAAATTTTAGAAAAGCTCAAATAGCAAAAAGAGTTCAAGATCTTATGAGTAGCGGAAAAACTAATGAGGTACGTCAAACTGCTGACGGAAAATCTGTGATAGGTAATCCTGAAGTTGCTAATGAGTTAAATAGACTTAAAGCTGAGATACAAGAGTTAAATAATAAGAATAATAATGATAATAATAATGATAATAAACCAACAAGTGAAGGACTTTTAGACGTATTTAAAAAGAAAAAAGAAATAAAACTAACACCTAAACAAATTGCTTTTAGAAAGAAATTAATAAAATTAAACACACCTAAAAAGAAAGAACAACCTGAAATAGATTTAACTGTTCCAAAAATTACGACAAAAGGGATTTTTGGAGAATCCTTTGATTTAGCAGAGGCTATATTGCTTTTAGAAAATGTTGTTGATAAATATTTAAAAGACAAAGGTAATAAGTTACAACAAGAAATGAAGATAAAAAATAAGCAATTAAAGCATTATGAAAAAGATTTAGGAAATGCAGATAATATAAAAAAGTTTACCGATACTATGAAAGAGTATAAAAGCTTAGCAAAACAAGTTGCAAATTTACATGATAAGTATCAAGCACATAAAGAAAATTATAAAAAAGCCACAGAGAAACCTGCAATAAAAACTATTGTTGGTGGTAAGGCTTATAACGTTCATGGTGATGAAGTTAAAAGAAAGTCAAAAATAGGAGCTTACAGTAGCTTAACGGAAGCTATTATTAATGAAGTAAGTAAAGAACTTGCTCAGAATGTCTTTCGTAAAAGAATGATCAAAAAAGATAAAGCAAAAGATACATATAATAATACAGGTAATACTAAAGATTTTGATAAGTATATGAAAGCAAATGCTAAATTTGTGAAACACTGTGATCTTATAAACAAGTGGGATATTTTAAAAGGTCTTAAAAGAGGTAAAGACGGTAAATTTCATGACAAGACTGATTATAAGGAGTACAAAGAAAAATATGAATAAAAAACAATACGAATTAATTGCTCAATACTACATTGAAGCGGAAAAGAAAGCAAATAAGATACCTTATAATCAAGAATTACTTAAATCTTTATGTAAACAACTTAAAGAAGAAGGCATTTTAGAAAAGACATTAGAATTTACAGAAAGAAGTATAAAGGCTTCAAAAGCTCTTAAAAACGGTGAAAGTATAGAAGAAGTTATTAAAATACAAACAGGAAGAGAAAGATAATAAATGATGAATATATCAGAAGAATGTTATAATGATATTATTAATTTAACAGAAGCTATTATTAATGAAGTATCTATTAACAAATTAAAGCAAGCGGCGAAAAATTCTATTTCTACAAGGAAGGATAAAGAAGAAAAGGCTTCATCAAACTTAGGAGAGGTAACTTATCCGTTTAGGGGAGCTGTTTACGATCCTGAAAATAAAAGAGTAAATGCATGGGACGAAGCAGCTTATAGATTAGATAGAGCGGAACAATTAGTTAAAAATTTACCCAACAGCAATAGATCAGCAACGAAACTTAAAGCCATAGCTAAAAATGTAGTTTCAAACAGAAATAAAGAAAATGAAATGGCTTTTGATAGCTTAAAGAATAAAGCTAAAGAAGTTTTTGATAAAGCTTCTACCGAAAGAACTAATAAAGATTATGATGGTTTAAAAAAGGCTCACAAAGACTATTGGAGTAAGCAAAATAAAGAAGATAAAGCACACATGATAATTGGCAAGAAATTCAGAAGACCTGAAGAAGATAGTTCAGGTAAATATGAATTAAAAGACCAAGGATTCATTGATAGAAGAGAACAATAATTAAAAGTAATAATAAAAGCGACTTGTGTAAGTCGCTTTTATATTTTAAGAGGATACTGCTTCAGTCAAATTAACAATATCATTATATCATGATTCAAAAATAAGTAATATTTCTTCTTGTTCTTCTTCAAATAAATTTGAAACATCTTTAATAATACTATTCTCATTAATTCCTTCATTTAACCTATAGTACTTAATAACATTGTAATTGACAGTAAAATAGTCTTGTGTATAAACATTATAACATAAATTTATAATTCTATTAAATTTTATATAAAAATATATTTTCTAATTTTTATATTAAGATATAGGAGATAACCTTATGAAGCAAAGAATTAAACTTTCTAAATGGGCTAAATTAAATGGTGTTTGTTATCAAACAGCTTTCAATTGGTTTAAACAAGGAAAGTTGGCAGACGCTGTTCAATTAGATACTGGTTCCATATTTATTGAACAAGATTTAGAAGGTACTAAATATCAAAATGTAGTTATTTATGCTAGAGTCTCCGATCAATCACGTAAACTTGAAATGAACTATCAAATTGAAAGAATTCAAAATTATTGCAATAGCAAAGGTTTTATTGTAGATAAAATATACAAAGAAGTTGCTTCAGGGATGAATGATAACAGAAAAGAGCTTTGGAAAATGTTAGAATCAAAACCTGCTATTATAGTTATTGAAAATAAAGATAGACTTACAAGATTTGGATTCAATTACCTTAAAAAGCTATTAGAGAGTCAAGGAACTCTAATAGAAGTAATAAATCCAAATGATAATGATGAACAGGATTTAATTAAAGATATGATTTCTATAGTTACCTCTTTTTGTTGTAGATTGTACGGGTTAAGAAGAGCTAAAAATAAACGAAACAAAATTATTGAGGTTTTAAATGAAAATAATTAGAACAAGTTCTTTATCCTTACAAAATTCTACGAAGTATAAGTTAAATCAATTAGATTTAATACTTACCGAATATAAAAGGTTAGTTAACGAGTATATAAACTTATATAAAGATAATAAAATTCTTTTGAACAGACCTACAGATAAACTTGAAACCTGGTTTAGTGTTAGGCTTATGCGAAAAGCTGCAACTCAAGCTGTTCGAATCATTAAGTCCTGTA
>CAMEMA010000111.1 GCA_945926705.1 uncultured Clostridia bacterium | reverse complement strand
ACGCTCGCTCCCTACGTATTACCGCGGCTGCTGGCACGTAGTTAGCCGGAGCTTCCTCCTTAGTTACCGTCATTTTGTTCTTCACTAAGGACAGAGGTTTACAATCCGAAAACCTTCATCCCTCACGCGGCGTTGCTGCATCAGGGTTTCCCCCATTGTGCAATATCCCCCACTGCTGCCTCCCGTAGGAGTCTGGGCCGTGTCTCAGTCCCAATGTGGCCGTTCAGCCTCTCAGCCCGGCTACCGATCGCGGTCTTGGTGAGCCGTTACCTCACCAACTAACTAATCGGACGTGAGCCCATCTATCAGCGGATTGCTCCTTTCATACACTTATCCATGCGGATTATGTACCATATGCGGTATTAGCATCCGTTTCCGGAAGTTATCCCCCACTGACAGGCAGGTTGCTCACGCATTACTCACCCGTCCGCCACTAAGCTAAAAAGCAAGCTTCTCAGCTCCGTTCGACTTGCATGTGTTAGGCACGCCGCCAGCGTTCGTCCTGAGCCAGGATCAAACTCTCTAATTATATAAATCAGAGCGTTTATTGCTCAATCGATACACTGACTGTATCGTAATTTATTCTGTCCGAGATTTAAATCTCAAATTAATTACGGGTCTTAAAATACTTTGTCGTATTTTGCGTTGTTTAATTTTCAAGGTCCTCTGCGCTCCACTCTTTATCTTCTCTCTCGAGCGCTTTTTTATATTACCATATCCTCTTTTTACTTGTCAACACTTTTTTTAAAAAAATTTTAGCTTTATCCTTTTTCATAATTTTATTATTTTTATTTTAATCAAATAAGCAATTTTAAATTAAAAAACAAAAGGTTTTTTCAATTATATGACACTAAAAACTTACTTAAATAAAAGGAAAGAACCGCTAAGCGGTTCTTTTTTAAAATAAATCGTCTGTAATTGAATTAATAATTTCTTTTGTACTGATATTGCTTCCTCCGGTTGCAACTTTCTTATTGCCGCCACCTTTTCCGCCTATTTTTTTCATCAAACGACACAAAATATCGTTAGCGTGATACTTTTCAATATAATTGTCAGCAACTGAAATAATCACTTGTTTTTTATCTTTACCTGCTATGCAGAAAATAATTCCTTCAAAATTATCTGTAACTTTAACAATTTCGTTAAATAATTTTTTATTTGATTGTTCTAATACCAAATACCCTAGTTTTAAATTTAAAGAATTTTTTATATCACAAATATCAGATTCACTAATCGAAATTTCTTTTGAAATATTGGGTTCTTTCTTAGACATTTCATCTTTTAATTTATCCAAAATATTTTCAGATTTGACTTTTAGTAATTTTGCAATTTTATTGATGTTCGACATTTTATCCTGTACATAATTAAGAGCTTCTGAACCTGTAACTGCCGTAATTCTCTTCATACCTTTTCCTATTCCTTCGACAGATCGAATTACAAAAAGCCCTATATTTCCGGTTTTCTCAGTATGCGTACCGCCGCAAAGTTCACTTGAAATATCCCCGAAAGTGACAACACGGACATTTTCTCCGTACTTATTTTCGAACAGAGCAATTGCTCCATCTTCTATCGCCTCAGAAAGCTTCTTTATTTCAACTTTACGTTCTATATTTTTTCTTATGTATGAATTAACAAGACTTTCAATCTTAAATATTTCTTCCTCGCATATTGAATTTTCGAAATTAAAATCAAAACGAAGTTTCTTGTTATCCACTTTAGAACCTGCTTGATGAATATTTTTTCCGTAAATATCTCTCAAAGCGCTTTGCAAAAGATGTACCGCAGTATGGTTACAAGCCGTGTCATTGCGCTCTTCTTCATCAATTTTAGCATTTACAATATCTCCTGTTTTAACGATACCGGATTCAACAACTCCAAAATGCACAAATACTCCAGATTTAATTTTTTTGACATCGGTGATTTTAATCTTAAAGTTGTTTCCCAATAAAAATCCTTTATCTGCACATTGACCCCCCGACTGAGCATAAAAACACGTTCTATCCAAAACAACGGTTACGTTATTTCCTTCCTGAACTTGAGAACATATTTTATCACTAGATATCATTTTTAAAATTTCAGATTTACATTCCATGCGCTCATAACCAACAAAATCTGTTGCACAACAATCTGAAAGCAATTCCGAAAGAATATTTACATCGCATGAATCGCTGCCTTCAGCAACACTTTTAGACTTTTTCTTGTGTTCCGAAAGTCTCATTTCAAACTCTTTTTTATCAACGTCCATTCCGTTTTCTTCAGCATAAGACTTAATTATATCAAACGGAAGCCCATAAGTAGTTACCAAGTCAAATGACTCTTCTCCACTAATAAAATTTCCACTATTTTTTATATGCTCCAATCTTTCAAGACCTTTTTCAAGAACCTTTTTAAATTGCAAATGTTCTTTTTTAAATTCTTCCATGATATATTTTTCGTTATCTCTAAATTTAGCGAAAACATCACTATAGTTTTTAACTATGAATTCCACTACATTGGAAAGCTCCAAGTCAAAAATCTTATTTTTGGCTAGAATCATCATACATCTACGAATCAATTTACGAGGTATGTAACCTCTTCCTTCGTTAGAAGGGGAAACTTTTTCAGACAATATGAGAGAAACGGTACGCAAATGGTCAGTGATTATTAAAATTTCTTTCTCAGAAACTCCGGAATTTTTTGAAATTTTGCTCTCTATAAATTTTTTTATGGGATTTAAAAGGTCTGTATCGTAAACTGTAGAATACCCGTTAAGAACCATAGAAAGCCTTTCAAGGCCGGCACCGGTATCTACACTTGTAAAACTAAGCTTGCTAAAAGAGCCGTCTGCATTCTTATTTAACTGCATAAAAACTCCCGCATTCCATATTTCTATGTAACGCTTTTTCGTGTCAAATTCGCCGCCCGGAATGTATTCTTTACCTTCTCCGGTATCGTAAAAAATTTCTGTACACGGACCACAAGGACCTGTTTCAGCGGTAGGACCCCAAAAGTTATCCTCTCTGGGACATTTTATTATATGATCTTCCTGAACACCAACTTTTTTCCAGTATTCATATGCTTCTTTATCCCATGGAAGACCAATTTCTTCATCTCCTGAAAAAACAGTAACATAGAGTTTATTTTTGGAAATTTTTAAAATTTTAGTTAAAAATTCATATGCTAAATATATAGCTTTTTCCTTAAAATAATCGTTTATCGACCAACTTCCCAACATTTGGAAACTGGTAAGATGATGCTTATCTCCTATGGAATCTATGTCTATGGTACGGATACATGGTTGAACATCGCAAAGTCTCGGAAAAGGTGGCTTTTCGACTCCTGTAAAATAATTTTTAATTGGCGCCATACCGGAATTTATAAACAGTAAAGTAGGGTCATTCTTAGGAATTATGGAAGAATCAGTTATTTCCATGTGGTCTTTGCTTTTAAAAAAATCCAAAAATTTATTTTTTATCTCCAATGAACTTATTTTTGTCATTTTATTTTTTCCTTCCTAATAAATCTATTATATATTTATTATAAAAATCAAACTTCAATAAATCAAGCTAAGGTAATTATGTTTATTATGAGAATTAATATAATTTATATGATTTTAAATAAAGCAAATATAAACTTACAGTTTAAAATATTGCTCTTATCAAATTATCAAGTCAAATATACAAAGTTAATGCAATATGAAAAAGGCTTCTCTGCCAAATAAACAGAAAAAGCCTTAACCTAATTTTAAATG
>CAMEMA010000110.1 GCA_945926705.1 uncultured Clostridia bacterium | reverse complement strand
TTCTCGTGCCATCGTCTTTTACTATGTATTTAACACTAGTCACAACAGGTTCGCCCAATCCGTTGTAATAAATATTGAACGCATATCGTGGGTCAAGCGAATACATTTCAAAACCATTGTCAACAGGAAGAACCATTCTCGGAGCAACGCCACATACGAGCATCCACTCTGCAAGGGAATTGTCTAAATCCTGTTTATCCTGCGATGCCATTTCGGTATTGAGCCATTCAATCTCATCGTTTAAAGATTCGTCTTTCCCTCTGCGTATGTATTGGATAGGCTCTCCAAATACATATCCCAGATAGAACTCCACAATCTGCTTTGCTCTAGGCTCAACTATTTTGTTGTTTACATCTGTACGATATTGTTTCGTCTTTTGCAGAATAGGCGTTTTAGTTTTGTAGTAGTTCCACAAATAATCTTCCTCATTGGAATTATATTCGTGCTCTATCATTGCTTTTGCAATTACCTCACGGACATTTTCAGCCGTGATTTCTGCCACATCTGTTTTAATTTTTCTTCGTCCGTAAAGCCTCATAAAAACGCTCCTGTTAAATTCTTATTTCTCACACTACATTATATACCATATTTTTTAGTTGTCAATAATAATTTTACGGTAAACCTAAAACGGGCGATGAGTGGCACTCACACTTTTCACGCCTCGGGTATCATAATCGGCAAGCATAGCCATAGAATCGGCTGCGTCGTCGTGTAAATTCTTCGATGTAAAGCTAAACCCTGTCATTTCGTCCATAAATCTATTGTATTCCGGGCTGCGGCAGCTCCTGTCACGGAAATAATACCGCTTTATGTCTGGGGCATACTGCTCTATACGGGCGGCTTTCCCCTGTGTCGTCGGTGCCTTCTTATGCGTTATGTTGCAGGAATAGCCGTGCTCGTCTTTCAGCATCTTGCTTATCGAATCCGCATATTCATCACCGCCATTGTTCGCTTCAAACCTACCCATCTTGCACTTGTGCTGCAATATCTTACCGACAACTCTCGGCTTCGTTACATCCTTTGCACCTGTATCAAACAGCACATCATCAATAAATCCTGCATCACCGTACTTATACAGTATCGGCATTGATGTACTGTCGCCGCCACCCCACGCAACGTCACACACGAACAGCACATTATCCGGCTCTCCGTCTGGAAGCACACCGTTATAATACTGCAATTCGTCCGCAGGCAGTGCCAATCCCTCTCTCTCAATTCCTCTCTGCATATACAGGCAGCTAAATGATACAGGGTCTAAACTCTTTTCAAGTTCCGCTATTCTTTCGTCACTATACCTATCCTGATGGTCATAATAGAAATTGCTATGTCCGTTTTCGTCCTTTACAGGAATAGCGATAAACCTATACCTTGGGTCGCCCTCAAATTCCGCTTTTTTCCTCGAAATCGGGTCGTGAATGCTCCATATTGTTCCAAGCTGAATTTCCTTTACATTATCACCAATCTTACGCGTTGTCAGCGTATCTTTATAATCGTGATACAGTTTTTCCAGTCTCTCAGGTGAACGCGCCATCTCACCGTCTTTCACCAAATCGTCTGATACAAGGAATTTATTCGCCCTGGTACGCCCTGTAACCGAACCGCCTATTGAAACCAACCCTAATGTTGGAAAGTCTCCTTTTTTGCGATACGATATTGTTTTATATTCTGCGGATAAAGCTGGAGTGCCATTTCCCGGAAATATTTCGTTATGACAGTATTCAGCAGTATCAGTCATTATAAGGCTTACAGAATCATAAATCATTTTGGTCATTCCGTCAGAATATGATGCGTAAATGTTTGAAGATTTTGGGTACTTACCAGCAACATAAGCCAATAAAAATTTAATTAGCGTGCTGTTATGTGTAGGAATTAATGTTTCACCAACCAAATACATACCGCCTTCTACCTGTATGCAATTCCCTTGCTTTGGCTCAATTTTTTCTATTTTGGTTATTGCGTAACGAGAATAGCGTAACTTTCTCGCCATGTTACGTTTACGTTTTAGTCTGCAAGGTATTTGTAAATCTGCATTAAACTGAATACCCCAAGTTTCGGAACCGTCTGCATGTTTGCGTTTGTATACATTGCATCTCCAACCAAACGTAGACACTAAACGAATAAAATCTTTCTTTAAATCGTCATATTTTGTAGTGAACATAAAACGATTAATTTCCTTCACATAACAGCCGTCGGAATCAATCAAACCCGCAAGAAGCTCAAGTCGTTGCTTTATTGACGCCGTAAAATACTCCATTGGAATCCGCTTTGAACATGTTTCCGTTGAGAAACACATTCCAACCTTCTGTAAGTCTTTCCTAAGGGTTTTAAACGTGTAAAAACTACAATTATCTCCAGACTTAACTATGTGCGTAAGTGCATATCCATCCGCTACAACACCGTTAATTAAATCCTCATCACCAGTGCCATTTGCAATACGTGGATGTCTGTTTTCCCCATCTCCAAGCCATACTCCTAATGAGTATGGTTTTACAGGGAGATTTTTGTCATCTCCAAAGACGTATAACGCTCTATCAACATAATATCGTCCCTCTCTGAACGTCGATTCAATTTCTTTTGTTTCGACAACCATATTACGACGAGTATTACGACCACGGTCATATACTAACCATTCGTGGTTCTCGTGACAATCAATGTGTTCGCCATTTCCGAACCACACGCGCCTATTGGCAAAATGTTTTGGGAAAACGTATGTAACCTTTTTGAATTTACCGTCCATGCCAATTACCTCATCTCCAACAACTAAATCGCCATGTTTTTTCCAACCATTACGGGTTAATACTGGCGTGTCATCACTAATGAGTTTTCCCGTTCCCGGCGGCATAGAAAACCCCAAATACAGTGCGTCTGGGTCGTCAATAAACTCCTGTATCTGCGATACTATCTTATGTTTACCCTCTAAAACTGCTCTCCGTGGCAAATAAAACCTCGCTTGCGGTTCTCTATTCCATTCGCACGCTATCATATAATCGTCAAAACTGTATCTGCCACCTAATATGTATGTCTTTCTCACCAAATCAAACGCATTCAATGTTTTTATCTGACCTGCCTCTTTCCGCACCCAGCGGTTTAATTCCATATCTTCCGTCTCAACGGCAATCGAAAACAGGTCGGATAACGTTTCCTCCGTCTGTGTCATATTCATTATTCGTCTGGCTAATGCGTCCATAAAAAAACCACCTTTCCCGTAAATTACGATACTCAGTGGTATTCTGTATTTTTATTCATTCTTTAAATATCATACTCCGCACGCATTTCGGCTTCGTACATCTCTAATAATTCTTCCTTTCCTACGCAAACAACCGCAACTCTTAGTATTGCCGGATGCCAGATTGTGAGAAAGTACCTCGCAATGCGTTCCACATTCGCAAACGCATTCCCACACCTTCTGCCCGCATCTGCGTTCGCCTGTTTCTCTGATAACGGTTAACAATCCGTATGCCTGGTTGGGGGATATTCTATTTTTCATTTTTCCTCACCACTTCATCTAACTTATATGCCTTTCCCTCGAACCCGTCCTTTGGCTGAATCAGTATATCGTAATCCATTGCGTCTAAAAGCATTATCATACTGTTTGTGTTTATGCTTTCTTTGCGGAACATCTCCGATATGTTGTTAAAGTTCTTTTTTCCTGTTTTTTCAGCTAGGTATGAGTAGCTGCACCCCTTATCGTCCTTTATGGCCTTTATAATTTCTTTGGTATTCATTCCGTCTCCCTCCTTACAATAATGATTGTAATACAATGTATATGG
>CAMEMA010000109.1 GCA_945926705.1 uncultured Clostridia bacterium | reverse complement strand
GCACTTTTATGCCCTTATAGGGCTTTTTCATACCACGTCTTTTAGGCGTGGTTATGATTTTAAAGGAGATTATGAAAATGGATTTAATTGTTTTAGAAAATGACGGAGTTTATACAGTAGATAGTAGGGAAGTTGCAAGAATGGTTGAGAAAAATCATAAAGACCTTTTGCGAGATATACGTAAATATTGCGATATTCTTACTGGGCGCAATTTTACGCTGAGTGAATAATTTTGTCGAAAGTACCTATCTTGACCCCACTGGCAGAGAGTTACCATGCTACCTGTGTACTAAAAAAAGGTGCGATATGATAGCAAATAAATTAACTGGTAAAAAAGGAATTTTATTCACAGCCACTTATATTGAAGCTTTTGAAAAAATGCGTAAATTCATTGAGGAAGGTAGAAAACTTAACAATCAAATACCATTTTCAGAACTTGTAAAATCAATAGAAATAGTCTCTGATAGTCTAAAAGTCAACGATGCAAGTAAAAATCTTATGTACAGAAAATTCTATCAATCTTACGGACAACCTACAGATTTTCTTCCTTATTATGAATTAAACGGAAGTCGAGAAATGGATTGTGCTACAAATTTATTGAAAGAAAATAATCTTAAAATCAGTACAGCAGAGTTTAACAATGAAATGAGAAATCAAGGTTATCTTGAAAGAAGAAGTCGCAGAGGAAAAAACGGAACAGTAAAATATTTTAATTCATTAACACCTGACGGACTTAAATTCGGGGAAAATGCAATAAATCCTCATAATCAAAGAGAAACACAGCCTCTTTATGACAAGGATACATTCAAAACGTTATTTTTTGAGATTTTTGGTTTTCCCAAAGGGTGTGAATTAAAGTGAAAGACTGGATTGGAAATTCAAAATCAGGATATATAACAAATGGAATTTCTAGGAATAAAAATAACGAACGAGAAAAACATGACTTTTATGCAACTGACCCTCATTCCGTAAATTTGTTTCTTGAAAGAATAAAAAAGATAATATAATCTTGCCAAAAATTATACATGAACCGGCTTGTGGTCAAGGACATATTTCAGAAGAACTTAAAAGACATGGATATAATGTAGTTTCATCAGACTTATACGATCATGGATATGGAAAATCCGGAATAGACTTCCTAAAAAGTGAAGATAAAGCCGATTGTTTCCTTACGAATCCACCTTATAAATTTGCTTTGGAATTTGTAAATAAGTTAATAGAAAATCTAAATCCTAATGGAATAAGTATCATGTATTTAAAAATCCAATTTTTAGAGGGGAAAGCAAGAAATCTATTCTTTAAAAAATATCCACCTAAGTACGTTTATGTAAATAGTTCTCGACAAATGTGTGCTAAAAATGGAGATTTTAAAAACTTTAATTCAAAATTACTTTGTTATGCGTGGTATATGTGGTACAAAGATTTTTATGGTGATACATTAGTTCGTTGGATTGATTAAAGTATAAAAAAGTAGGAAGACAATTTATATTTGTGCTCCTACTAAACTTAATTAGATTTAATATTTTTTATTTCATCAATAGATAAACCAGTTGCGACAGAAGTCTGTTCTAAAGGTAGATTTATACCTAGAAGATTTTTGGCAATCTCAATTGAATTCTCTTTTTTGCCTTTTTCCATGCCTTCTTTCATGCCTTGCTCATAGCGTTCTTCATTTATTGCCAATTCATTTTGCAAGTACATTTCTCGTTGTTGGGCTTCATGCCTCATAGCTTCATCATTACTCAAATCTTGGAGGGCGTCATATGCTTTTTCTATTTCAGGGTTTTCACGTGCCAGCATTTCCATTTCCTCCTCATTATTTGTCTTTATGAATCGGAGCCAATCCCAAAGGTCTGTACCATCATCAGCTTTCGGCAATTTTTTGAGTTCAAGCAAATCAACTTCTAAGAGGTCAGTAAACATAGAATTATCTTTTTCATCACGCATATTGTACTTATGAAAATATCTGTTATCATTAGTTACATTATGTTCGGCAGCAATTATTACACTTACGCTTTTCTTGATGTCTTTATACTTAAATCCTTCACAACTTTGGTCTTTAACCATATTGGCAAGATATACAATAATTCTCTGTTCTAATATCGGACTTCGTTTAACTTGCATCTCGACATCAACGATATTGGATTTTGTCTTAACTTTTATGTCTAAAATGTACTCACCATCAAGTGCTGAACCTTTCCTTGTGTGTGTATCTAAAAACTCTAAATCATCAAATTCTTCATCAGGAATATTTAAAATACACTTCAAGAAGTCAGCCATGCAACTTTTATTTCTAGTGAATATTTCTTTGAATACTTTATCATTTGTCTTGCTAAGTAATTCACGTTTCATGTCATCCACTCCTAAATTCCTTCCTTCCTTTATATTATATCATATTTTAAAGTAATTCAAAAGTTATATATTATTTTTATTTATAGCATAAAAGTTACACTTGTTTTTACATAAAAGGCAAGACTATTATATAATTACTCTACCATATTACAAATAAAAACCTTATAAAATCAACTGCCCAATGGAATCCTATAGAGGTTTGTAAATTTTTGTTTTTGACAAGATATACCATTGGAAATCCAAAAAGTACAGATGTAAAAATAAGTATAAATATTGCCATTAAAGGTTGTTTTATAAACATAGTTGGCAAATGAATTAAACAATGTGGTAAAACAGTTAAAACGTACGTTAATACTTGTGCAGATTTATTTTTAGGAATATTTCCTTTAAATAAATTTGTAACAAAGGCTAACAAGAAAAAGTGCCAAATAATTTCTTCGGAAATTCCAGGTGCTAGTGCATTTTTAGCTTGAGGTAGTACATTAAATACTGAAAAATTATAAGCTTGATGACCATTAGCAAAATATATAGCTAAATTATTGATTAGTGCAAATGGAATTGCATACAAAGCACCTAAAAAGAAAAATTTTATAGTGTCATTAACTTTTAAATCGAAGAATTTATTTTGTTGATTATAATGTCTAAATATTTGACATGCAGAATAATATGAAATAATGGTAGCTAGTGAGGATAATATACCATACCAATTACTATTTAATTGAGAAAAATAAACTATTAGACCTAGACTTATGGATACAAGTAAATCTTTTAAATTAAAATTCTTTATTTTAAAAATATAAAAAATTGCCAATCCGGAAATCAACATTTCGCACCAGTGCCATGCTCTGCTGTCTATGTTATAATAATGAAATAGACTTTTCTCTAATGGTAAAAAATAATTAAAGATAAACATTACAGAAAATACGATTAAGCAAATCGAAATTATAAAGTACGGATGGTATCTTTTGTATAGTTTATTCATGAGTTCACCTCTTTTAAATAATTTATAATTTATAAGTATATCAAAAAATATTTTATATGTAAAATCATTAGCATCAAGGTTGTTTATGTAGTCTTGTCTTACCTTTTCTTTAGCTTTTTCGCTCAATTCTTCATACTTATATATTTTAAATTCCTTTGTAATTGTTCTCATTCTTTAACTTGTCCTTTCATTTTGGAGCAAGCTATGTTATTATTAAATAGCAAGCTCCATTATTTTGTTGTGTTAATGTGTGTCTTGCACTTGCCGTTTGTCTGTTCCCTCCGATGGACGGTCTTTTATTTTGTCCGTTTTTAAAACTATAACATCCCCCTTTTCAATATCCGTATAAATGGTTATATTTCCGATAGATGTTGAATATTCTGCTTCTAAAACACGGCATTGCAAAAAGCAAATAGATAGGATAAAATGAAGAACATGGAAGATAAAA
>CAMEMA010000108.1 GCA_945926705.1 uncultured Clostridia bacterium | reverse complement strand
CATCGCTTAAGCTTTACTGAACCACGCGACTATCGCGTGGTTTTCTATACACAAAAAAGAGTATGACGATTGTCATACTCCCAATTTATTTAATTGATTTTTAAAAAATTTTTTTCTTTTTAAAATACCACCAAATAAATATTATAGCTAATATATTTCCTAAAATAAATGTTTCATATCCCCATTTCCATGTAAGTTCCGGCATATCATAAAAATTCATACCATACCAAGCAGCTGAAGTGGAAAGTGGCATAAATATAGTTGTAACTACAGTAAGCACTTTCATTATCTTATTTTGTTTAGCATCAAGTTGTGAGCTGTACACGTCTCGCAGTTGATTTGAGGTTTCTCGTAAGAACTGAGTTTCTTCGCGAAGTCTTTCTGATCTTTTGACATATTTTTCAAATAATTCGACTTCATCTGCCGAAAAAAATCTATTTTCATTTTCTACAAGCTCGTCTCCATAATCGATTAGCTGGGTATAATATCTATAAAACATTAACATCTCTTTTTTAAAATCAGCCATCAACCTACTGAAATCTTTTACCATCCCTCTAATTAAAGCGGACTCCATTTTTATTAATCGGTCCCCCATTTCTTCAATATATCTCAGGTCGGACTCAATAATTGTTTCCAAAAAATCATATAAAAATCTTCCGATTTTAGCTTCTCCATGAAACTTATTTTTTTTCATTTTCTTTATAATTGATTTAACAAAATCGTTATTATCTATAAAAATTATGTTGTTTTGTTGAATTATAAAACCGAAATTGTTTCTAGTCATTTTTTTATCCTTGCTAACAACAGAAAAACAGGCTGAAATCATTGAAGGATGCACTTTAGCTCTACAACATTTAGCATTTTTATAATTTGGTATACTGTCTGTATTAAGTTTTCCTAAATTCTCTATTTCTTTTAATTCTTTATCCGAAACAATTATGACCGTATCTCCGTCGTACCCTTCACAGGATGTAACCTCTTCAAAACTTTCTTCAATTTTATAAAAAATCACACTAATCACCCCTGATAAATTTGTATAATATATATAATATATCATATATCTGGACATTTTTCAATAAAAAATATAATAGTTTTAAAAATTTATATCTATAGAATGAAATATGTGAAAAATCTTGTCAACTAAATGAAAAAGTTCATAAAACTTTGCTATCAATGAAGCCTACTGTACATTTAAGATTGTGCCATTTAAAAAATAGTATAATTTTTAAAGAACTTCCATTTCTCTCTCATAAATTATTCATGTATTTTTTAAAACTATCAAATTAAGTTTTGATATGATAAAAACTTCCGTCAGCCAGATGTGACGGAAGTTAAAAAATGGTGGGAGATGGTGGATTCGAACCACCGAAGCGAAACGCAACAGATTTACAGTCTGCCCCCTTTGACCGCTCGGGAAATCTCCCTCAAATAAAATTACTGGAGCTGGTGAAGGGACTTGAACCCCCGACCTATTGATTACAAATCAATTGCTCTACCAACTGAGCTACACCAGCAATTGAATATTTCCTACATGTCATAGCATAACATTTAGTAATGTGTATGTCAACAGCAAAAAAACAATTGTAAGATTTTTGAATTTTTTTATCAATACGCATTATATTTTGTTAAGAATTAATTTAAAAAGGAAGCAATTGATTTTTCTAAAAATAATTTATAAAGGGTGATTTAAATGGAATATAATGGAGTAGATGTTTCAGAACTTCAAGGTAACATAAATTGGGAAAAGGTGGATAAAAATGGAATTGATTTTGCTATGGTTAGATCAACTTATGACTTATCCGGAATCGACAGTCAATTCGACAAAAATATGAAAGAAATTTCCAAAACAAAAATTCATGCGGGAGTTTATCATCAATCCGGTGCTCAGAGCGTAAAAGAAGCTGTAGATGAAGCAAACTACTTCTTAAATACTGTCAAAAATTACAATTTAACTTATCCCCTAGCATTAAAAATAGAAAGTGAATTTGATATACAAAAAGGAAAAGATTTTTTTTCAAATATAATAGTCGCATTTTTAAGCGTAATAAAAGAAAACGGCTACTATCCGATTTTATACGCTACACTTGATATTATTAACAAATTTATAGATATGAATCGTATTACAGGATTCGATTTGTGGCTTGGAAATCCTCTACCTGAAGGCGCCAATGCTCCAAATTTCAAAAAAAATGTTACAATTTGGCAAAATTCTCAAAGAGGAAGTGTTCCCGGAATAGCAGGTAATGCAAATTTAGATATATCATTTGTAAACTATCCGGAGCTGATTAAAAGAGAAGGATTCAAAAGCATGTCGGACAACATTGAAGAAGACAATAATCTAGAACCGGATTTTTTGGAACCTAGTTTTTATACAGTTGAAAAGGGTGACACCATTAGAAGTATTGCCAAAAAAATTTTTGGAGATCCTGAACAATATAGAAGACTGATGGAACTTAACAACCTTACTAGACCTATAATTTTTGCCGGTCAAACTTTGAGAATTCCTCAAAATGTAGCTTCCGATACAATTCTATATCGCGTAGTCCAAGGCGATACTTTATGGAAAATTTCCGAGCGATTTCTAGGTTACGGACCGAGATACGAGGAAATAATGAAAATTAACAAATTGTCAAGTGATATGATTTATCCCGGTCAAATACTCAAAATTCCGTCAGAACCTCAAAACCATCCTTCTTATTATACAGTTCAAGAGGGTGATACTCTATGGAAAATAGCTCAAAAACATTATGATAATGGTCATAAGTACATTGATATAATGAAAGCAAATAAACTGCGAAACGGAAATTTAAGAGTAGGACAGGTGCTTATTATCCCTCCCAAGAAAAGTATTATCTAACAATTTAAAAAAACCGCATTTATTGCGGTTTAAAGTTTACTAATAATTAATACAATTCATCACGATCCCCTTTATGTGTGTTTATATCGTCCGATGTTACATTTTTTAAGTAATTACAATTACGATTATTTTTATGAGAAAACATTCAGCTTTTTAAAATTTAATAAACTATTATCAAGGTTCTAATGTTTTAGCTAGTCTTTTTCTTTATCCTTTAATTCTTTTTTCTCCAACTCTCTTTTATTCTCTAACTTTTTTTCAACTCTTCTAATAATTCTTTTTTCTCCAACTCTCTTTTATTCTCTAACTTTTTTTTCAACTCTTCTAACACACCCTTAAATAGAACATTACAGACTGTTTGGTGTTTATCTATATCCGTCAATTTTACATCTTTTAAATTATCCTTATCAATGATATTCTTGACAAACTTTATAGCTAATTCAAACTCTTTTAAATAAGTAAATAAGACATCCAGTTCTTTAGTGGGTAACTTCCACTCCCATACTTTAATTTCCTTTAATTGATCTATACCACAATCTACACTCAGAAATAGCGCGTCAAATTTGTAATATTTTGTTTTGTAATCACTTTTTTAACCTCTTGAGGTGGCCTTAAAATATTCCAGGTCACGTCGAATTCTTTTTCTAAATTATCAATCATATTTTCTAAATTCGGCATTTTAATCCACTCCTTCTATTTTTTATACCATATACATAAAAATAAAGTAAATTAATATGGTATAATTATAATTATACACATTCCACTATAAATATCAATACTTTTTTTGATTTTTTTAAATAAAATATATCAAATTATAAATTGAACTCCACAAAAGTATATGCTACAATCATGATAAAATATCTCGGATAAGGACGGATTTTTAATATGAATAACAGTCTTATAAATCAGCTTAAAAGTGGTTCGGACATAAGAGGAATAGCTCTTGATGGTGTTGAAGGAGAGGAAATAAATCTTACAAATGAGGTAATAGAAAAAATTTGTTGCGCATTTGCACGATGGA
>CAMEMA010000107.1 GCA_945926705.1 uncultured Clostridia bacterium | reverse complement strand
TTTAAGCTTCAATATAGTCTTGAAGCGGAGCAGTCGGTTTTGGGAGCTATTCTGATAGACTCAATATGTCTTAGTAAAGTTGCGGAAATTCTTGTAACTCCCGAGTACTTTTATCTTTCAAATCATAAAATAATATATTCTGCCATGATTGAGATGTTTACCATCGGTAGCCCCGTGGACTATGTAACCGTTTTGGATAAAATCAAGACCAATGACGAACTTGACTACAATCATTTTAAAGCTTATCTTTTGCAACTTGCCCAAATAGTTCCCACAATTTCCAACGTTGAGTTTTATGCAAAAATAGTTCGTGACAAATACAATGTAAGGAAGCTTGTCAATGCCGCTCGAGAAATAATAAACGATGCTTCGGGCGGAGACGTTGATTCTTCGGAGTTAATAAATTTTGCCGAACAGAAAATTTTTGATATTCGCAGAGGAAAAGAAACCAGAGGGCTTCAAAGGGTAAATGAAATTGTTATTCAAGCTTTCGATAGGCTAGATGCTCTAAATTCTTTGCCCGGTGATTACTTGGGAATTCCCACGGGAATAAAAGAACTCGACAGAGTAATAATGGGGCTTAATAAAAGTGACCTTATATTACTTGCGGCACGTCCGGGTATGGGTAAAACGAGTTTTTCTCTGAATATTGCGGAGCATGCGGCGGTAAATAAAGAAAAAACCGTAGCGTTTTTTTCACTTGAAATGTCAAAAGAGCAGCTTGTTTCAAGACTTCTTTCCTCTAAAGGGCAAATTCCCGGTCAGAATTTAAAGATTGGAAGATTAAATGAGAAAGAATGGGAAAGACTTATAGAAGCTGGGGATATTTTGTCCAAAGCGCCACTGTATATAGATGATACACCGGGCATAACAATACCGGAAATGAAAGCGAAATTAAGACGTTTGGGAAATGTTGACCTTGTGATAATAGATTATCTTCAACTTATGACAAGTGCTCGAAGGATAGATAATAGAGTTCAGGAAATCTCGGAAATAACAAGAAATCTTAAAATAATGGCAAAAGAATTTGATGTTCCGGTAATAACGTTATCACAGCTTTCGAGAGCCAGTGAGCAAAGAACCGACCACAGACCGGTTTTGTCGGATTTAAGAGATTCCGGCTCAATAGAACAGGATGCGGATATAGTTTTGTTTTTGTATCGTGAAGGTTACTATGAAAGTGCAGAAATTGATGAAAATCAAGATAGAAACAGCGGAGAATGCATAGTTGCGAAGAATAGGCATGGAGAAACTCGCTCTGTACCGCTTCATTGGCAAGGAAAGTTTATGCGATTTACAGCTCAGGAGGTTAACAGAAGTGATTTCTAAGGCATTACTGTCGATTGAAAAATATTCAATGTTTAAAAGTACAAACAAAGTATTTGTGGGATTTTCAGGAGGAGCAGATTCTACTGCTCTTTTACATTTTTTGTATTTTTTTGCAAGTGATAAAGGAAAAAAATTTGCAGTTGAAGCTGTACATATTAATCATTGTCTGAGGGGAGAAGAATCTATCAGAGATGAAAACTTTGTAAAGTCTTTTTGTTCGGAAATAGGAGTAAAATTACACTTAAAAAGAGTTGATGTAAAAAATATTGCGCAAGAGCACAAGATAGGGCTGGAAGAAGCAGGAAGAATGGTGAGATATGAAACGTTTGAATCTCTTGCCGAAAATGAAAATAGTAAAATAGCTACAGCTCATACTCTTTCCGACAGTTGCGAAACATTTATTTTTAATCTCGTTCGTGGCAGTTCTCTCAAAGGTCTTTGTGGTATTCCTCCGGTAAGAGGAAGGATAATAAGACCTTTTATAGACGTTACACGTGAAGAAATAGAACAGTATTGCAAGGAAAATGGATTAAAATATATTCAAGATAGTACAAATTTTGAACGAGAGTATACAAGAAATAAGATAAGGCTTGATGTTATTCCGGTTTTAAAAAAAATAAATCCCAATTTGGAAAAATCTGTTTCACGTACTTTAAGTTTAATTTCTGAAGACGAAAAATATATTGAGGAGCAAACGGAAATAGCATTAGAATCTGTTAAACTCGGTCAAGGATATGATAATGAAAAATTCAAGAAAATTCCGTACTGTTTAAAGAGTCGCATGATAATTAAAATTGTTAAAGAAATTATGAATAAAATTCCTGAAAAGAAAAATGTAGATTTAATATGCAAAATTATTGATAACGGAGGGGCAGTGTCGCTGGCGAAAAATAAATTTTTGGTTTGCGAAAAAGGATTGCTTAAAATTGTGGAAAATAAGTCGAAAAACAGTGTACAATGGGAATATCCGCTCAAAAATGTCAATAACTTGACAGAGGCAAAAACAAATATCATAATTAAAACTATACCTTTTTCAGAATATAAAAATTTGCTCGAAAAACCGGAAAAAAATAACGTGATTGATTCAAAAAAAATGCCGTTTGAATGTGTTATAAGGAATCGCCGTGCGGGAGATAAGTTTACTTTACCGTTCAGAAAAGTCACCAAAACCGTAAAAAAACTTATGAATGAATTCAAAATACCCGAAAAATCGAGAAATAAACTTGCTATAATAGCTTGTGAAAAAGAGGTTGTATGGATAGATAGTATCGGAGTTTCCGAAAAGTATAGGGTGGATAAAAATACTGAAGAAGTTGCAATAATTTATAAAAAGGAGATAAAGTAAAATGGATTTCATAAAAAAAGTTCTTTTTAGCAGAGAAGACTTATTGGAAACTGCAAAAAGACTGGGCAAACAAATCAGTGAAGACTACAAAAACAAAAACTTACTTCTCGTAAGTTTGCTGAAAGGGTCAGTAGTTTTTATGGCAGATTTAATGAGAGAGATTACTTTACCGTGTAAGATTGATTTTATGTCTGTATCTAGTTATACAGGAACAAAGAACAATGGTGGAAATGTCAATATCCTTAAGGATTTGAATATTGATATAAGAGGTTTTGATGTTTTAATAGTTGAAGATATACTAGAGAGCGGTTATACATTGAAATGCGTTACTGAGATGTTTAAACTTCGCGAACCTTCTAGTATAAAGATATGTACACTTCTTGACAAACCCAATTGTCGTAAAACATGTATAGAAGCCGATTATATAGGTCACAAAATTCCGGATGATTTTGTCATAGGTTATGGTATGGATTATAATGAAAAGTACCGTACATTGCCTTTCATAGGAATTTTAAATCCCGAATATATATAAAATCAGTTGTAGGAGTGAGTTACCAAGTGGATAATAAACGTAGTTCTTGGCGCGGAATATTTGCATTTCTCGGGTTACCGTTACTTATAATTTTGATTTTTGCGGTTATAAACGGAATAACCCCTTCTAAGACATACAATTATTCCGAAATAGTCAACAAATTTAAAAATCATCAAGTTGTTCAATATGACATGAACATAGGTACCGGAAACATGGAAATAAAGCTCAAAGACGGTAGTATGATTTATTACACCGCACCGAGCGTAAATGTAATGTATACAGACATAAAAGATTATATCGAAGAGTACAACAAAGAAAATCCCGACTCTCCCATGATTTACGATTTGACAAAACCTGCCGATACCTCATGGATTGTTAGTGCGTTCGTTTTTGTTATACTTCCGATTGTAATTTTGGCAATTGTGGGATGGCTATTTTTACGAAAAATAAGTGTTATAAGCGATCCTAATCGACAAATGGGATTTGGAAAAGCCAGAATTAGGAATATGGCTAATGAAGTAAATAAGGTAACATTTAACGATGTTGCGGGAGCTGACGAAGAAAAAGCCGAACTTACGGAAATAGTTGATTTTCTTAAGCATCCCGGTAAATACAATGAGTTGGGAGCAAGAATTCCGAAAGGCTTTCTGCTCATTGGCCCTCCCGGTACAGGTAAAACCTTAC
>CAMEMA010000106.1 GCA_945926705.1 uncultured Clostridia bacterium | reverse complement strand
CCTTCAGAAATTTTATTGCAGATTGAGGAAATTCAGAAAGATATGTGTTTAAAAGTTTCCAATATTGTTCTTATGGGAATGGGAGAGCCACTTGATAATTACGATAATGTACTTAAATTTTTAAGATTGGTCTCAATTAAAGAAGGACTAAATATAGGAATGAGGCATATTTCTCTGTCGACATGTGGAATAGTTGATAAAATTTATAAACTGGCGCATGAAAAAATGCAAATTACACTTTCGGTATCACTACATGCTTCCAACGACGAAGTACGAAACAAGATAATGAAAATAAACAGGCGCTGGAATATAAGTGAACTGGTGAACGCTTGCAAGTACTATATTTCTTGTACAGGAAGACGAATTTCTTTTGAATATGCCATGGTAAAGGATTTAAATGATAGCTGTGAACATGCTGAAGAATTGTCTAGGTTAATTAAAGGAATGCTTTGTCATGTTAATTTGATACCGTTAAATGAATCGGATAATAATTCAGAGTTCAGAAAAAGCTCTATTAATAACATATATAGATTTAAAAACTTTTTGGAAAGTAAGGGTATATCAGCTACAGTTCGTAGAACATTGGGAAAAGACATTGATGCAGCTTGTGGTCAGCTTAAAGGTAAGTATGACAGGGAGGTTAAAGTATTTAATGGAAATTTATAGTAAAACTGATATCGGAAGGGTTCGTGAAACTAACCAAGATGCCGTTTTGGTAAAAAAAATAGGTGATAATTTTGCTTGGTCTTTAGTATGCGACGGAATGGGCGGAACTTATGGCGGGGATGTAGCAAGTCGTACAGCTGTTAAGGTGATTGAAAACTATATGGATTCTTTTTTATCGGAAAATGATAGTTTAGACGAGATAAAAGCAAAGATTCATAATGCCGTAAATGACGCTAATTTAAAAGTATTTGAAAAATCTAAAATGGATGAAAATTTAAACCATATGGGTACAACAGTTGTGCTATGCGTAGCTCGCAATAATCTTATTCAAATTGTTTATGCCGGAGATAGCAGGATTTACATTGTCAATAAGGATGAAATACGTCAGTTAAGTAAAGACCACTCTATAGTTCAAGAAATGTTGGATAGCGGAGAAATATCAGTTCAAGATGCTAAAAATCATCCTCAAAAGAATATAATAACACGGGCATTGGGAATCAATTCGGAAATAAAATTGGATTATATAGAATATAAAACAAAAGAAAAGGATATAGTTCTTTCTTGTTCTGATGGTTTAACCAACTGTTTAGATGAAGAAAATATTTATAATATATGCAACAGAAACGAGATTTCCTCTTTGGCATCTGATCTTGTCAGAGAAGCTAACAATCGTGGCGGTAAAGACAATATTACCGTGGCGCTTATAAAAATTTAGAAATAATAGTCCTATAAAATTATTTGATAGGGGAGAAAGAATTGGACAAATATACCGGAAAAAGGTTAGATGCCAGATATGAAATACAAGAACTTATCGGAGTAGGCGGCATGGCAGTAGTTTATAGAGCTTATGACGTCGTGGAAGATAAGATTGTAGCCATAAAAATTTTAAAAGATGAATTTTTAGGTAATAAAGAATTTATTAGAAGATTTAAAAATGAATCAAAAGCCATAGCAGTTTTATCGCATCCAAATATTGTTAAGGTATATGATGTGAGTTTTGGCACCAAAATTCAATATATAGTTATGGAATATATTGATGGTATAACTTTAAAAGAATATATATCTCAACAAAAAATTATAGGTTGGAAAGATGCTATATATTTTGTCAGACAGATATTATCTGCTTTGATGCATGCTCATGGAAAAGGTGTCATTCATAGAGATATAAAGCCTCAAAACATAATGCTTCTTAAAGATGGAACAATTAAAGTGACTGATTTCGGAATAGCAAGATTTTCCAGAAATGAAACTCAAACAATGACTGACAGAGCTATAGGTTCAGTACATTACATTTCACCGGAACAAGCGAAAGGTGGTGTTATAGACGAAAAAGCAGACATTTATTCGGTAGGTGTAATGTTATATGAAATGTTAACCGGCAGGCTTCCTTTTGAAGCTGACAATGCCGTTTCTGTTGCTATAATGCAAATGCAGGCTAAACCTAAACCTTTGCGTGAAATAAATCCGGATATTCCCGAAGGACTCGAACAGATAACCCTACACGCTATGGAAAAAATCCCATCATCTAGATACATATCCGCTGAAGAAATGGAAAAGGATATAGAAAAAATTCAAGAAAATCCTGAAGAAAAGTTTAATTATAAATATTTTGTAGATGATAATCCCACAAAATACGTTGATAATATAGACGGGGTAGACAAAATTAAATCTAGTTATGGCGACGAATACAATCTTAAAGAGGAAAATAAAAAACAAGTAAAATCCAGCTTTATAGCAGGTGGAATAGCCATTGCGGTTGGAATTTTTGCAATGATATTTATTTTTATAACTATGTTCAGTTCTTGCGGGAAAAATTCTTCAAAAGATGTAGATGTTCCTAATTTTATAGGTTCAAAACTTTCAGATATTCAAAATAATCCCGATTATAAATTTGTATGGAAAGTTGAGTCAGTTTATGATTCTTCCAAGGAAGAAGGAATAATAATTGATCAAGATCCTCTTCCTAATTCCAAAAAAATTAAAGAAGGGGCTACAGTTACGCTGAAAGTCAATAGTTCTGGAGTTTTATCGACCGTTCCTAATGTAAAAGGTCTTGCAGAAGATATAGCTAAGTCCAAAATTTCCAATGCAGGTTTGAAAAGTGAAGTTTTAATGGTAATTGATAGTGAGACGGCAAAAGGAATTGTTTGCAATGTTGACCCACAGGAAGGAAGTAAAGTTACTTCAAATTCAACTGTGAGAATTTACGTAAGTAAAGGACCATCTGAAGAAAAAGTAACAGTTCCGGATGTACTTAACAAGTCGTTGACAGCTGCAAAAAATGAATTGGTTTCGTCGGGGTTAAAGGTTTCTGATAATGTAACCTCTGAAAGTAGTGATAAACCTAAAGATACGGTCATTTCTATGGATCCTCTTCCCGGTGTTGCTGTGGGTAAAGATTCTGTAGTTAAACTTACTGTAAGTTCTGGAGTAAAGAGAGAAAAAAATTTAGAAATAACAGTAGATTTACCCTCTAATGTAAGTCATGAAGTAACTCTTTCTTACTATATAAACGGAGTTCTCGAAGACAGCAAGAAGGTTGTACCGGCATATAATGGAACTTATTCGTTATATTTAAAAGGAACTACAGGTAAAAAGACGGTTAATGTAAACTTGGATGGAATGCCTTATCGTGTTTACGATGTTGACTTTGATGCCTCATCGAATAATGTTACGAGGTCTAAATCATATCGCTATGAAGAAAAATTTTCATCAAATTCTTCTAAAGAAAGCGATGATGATGAAGATGACGAGTATAATTGAAAAGAAAATAATATTTCAGAAAATTATAATTTTTTGAATGTATATATTGATGAAATAAATTTTGTAAATATTAAAAATGATACTTCAAAAGACATTTACAAACTATTAAAGATTAGAGGTGTGGCACTTTGGATAAAATAGTTATATCCGGAGGGCGAGAATTAAAAGGAAGAGTCTCCATAAGCGGAGCAAAAAACGCAGCAGTTGCAATTTTGCCGGCAGCGGCTATTTCTGATGGTGTATGCAGAATTGAAAACGTTCCCAATATAAGAGACATAACACTTATGTGCAGAATTTTAAGTGACATGGGTGCAAAGATAAAATTAATAAATAAAAATACCATAGAGATTGATCCTAGTAGGATGTCATCGTCTGCCGCACCATGTGATTTGATGAGAAATATGCGAGCTTCGTGTTATCTTTTGGGAGTTCTCTTAGGAAAATTTTCCGAAGCATATGTTTATTTGCCTGGAGGATGCAATTTTGGCCTTAGACCTATTGACCAACACTTAAAAGGATTTGTGGCTTTG
>CAMEMA010000105.1 GCA_945926705.1 uncultured Clostridia bacterium | reverse complement strand
AGAAGCTTTGGAAATTATTCTATAATCAATTAACTGAAGAAAAAAAGCACCTACAAGTCCAATACAAATAGATATTGACTGAACAACAAAATAATTAAAGCCTTCCCTTGATACACTTCCTACTAACAACAAACTGTAAACAGACAATGCAAGTGTTATGCAAACTAAAAATTTATCACTATATTTTACACAATTTTTTAAAAGCTCAAACATATAACCGTTTCACCTGCTTTTTTAATGTATCAGCTCAGATTGTACAATTTATTCACAAAAAACGTTACAAAAAATATTACTGAAGAAATAAGAACTATGGTAGCTCCTGCCGAAGTCCCCATATAATATGAGAGAATTAACCCGCTTATGCCTGAAAATGTTGAAAACAGAATAGAAACAGCATGATATGATTTCATATTTTTTACAATATTTCGTGCAGAGGCTGCAGGAAGAACCAAAAGAGAATTGATAATAAGCATACCTACCCATTTAAGAGATACTGTTACTATTAAAGCAATGAGTATCATAAATATATTTTTATAAAATTTTACATTTACTTGTTTGCTCTTTGCCATGTCTGTATTTAAACTTGATAACATAAGTTTATTAAAAGACAAAAACCAAATTAAAACTGTGACTACAAGAACAAAAGCAAGAAGAATTATTTCATTTTTCGTTACGGAAAGAATATCTCCTATTAAATATCCGGAATATCTTGAAAATCCTCCCCTAATAGAAAGTAATACAATGCCTAATGCAATCCCGGCAGAAGAAAACACGCCTATTATTGTATCAGAAGATGACACTCCGGAATCTATTATACTCGATATTCCCAAAGCAAAAAGTAATGCAAATCCCATCATTGAAACAGCATAATTATCTACTCCCAACATCACGCCTATAGCAATTCCGGTTAATGCACAGTGGCCAAGAGCGTCCGAAAAGAAAGACATTTTATTATTAACTATCATTGTTCCGACTAATCCAAAAAGCGGCGCAATGAGAATTATTGCCAAAAAAGCATTTTTCATAAACGTAAATTCTATCCATGAGAACGGAAGCAATTTTTCCATTGCAGAGTATATTATTCCCATATTGCTTCACCTCTGCCTACGTCTAAACCGAAAGTTTCTCTTACTTTTTGACTTTTAGGTAATTCAGATGCTTTTCCTGTTTCTGCCACAGTATGATTTATAAGAGCGTAAGATGTTGCATACTTTACAACATGTCCCAAATCATGCGAAACCAATATTACAGGCATATGGAATTCTTTTCTCATTGAATTTATAATACTGTAAAATATACTGATTCCTTTTCTGTCTACCGCAGAAACCGGTTCATCAAGCAAAAGTATATCCGGTCTGGGCTCAAGAGCAAAAGCTAAAAGTACCCTCTGAAGCTCTCCGCCGGAAAGTTTTCCGATTGGTTTTTCAATGTGATTTTCCGCTCCTACTTTTTTAAGCGTATTATAAGCTTTTTCACGGCACTTTTTGCCGTGACCCAGCCACACGGGTATAGAAGAATAATTTGCACATATAAAATCTATAACGGTAATCGGAGTGTTTCTGTCAAAACTTAATCTCTGAGGAACATATCCTATTTTCGGAGAAGAAATATACTCACCTTCTGAATTAAAAAATTCTATCGTTCCGCTGTAATCGACACTATTTAGTATAGCTTTTAAAAGAGTTGTTTTTCCGGCTCCGTTTCTGCCTATTAAAGCCAAAGTTTCACCGTGATTCGCAGAAAAAGTCACGTCGCTTAAAATTATATTTCTTCCGTGTTTTACCTTTAAATTTTTAACTTTTATACTGCAATGACATTCTTTCATATTTTTAAGTCCTTTTTTATTAATTAAGAGCAGATTTAAGTATCTCAAGATTTTTTTTCATGGTTTCGATGTAAGAATCTTTAGAACCGTTTCCGGTAACCGCCGGGTCCAAAGTGTAAATTTTGACCCCCGTTTCTTTGGAAACAATTTCAGCTGAACTGCTCGAGTACTGAGGCTCAACAAATAATACACAAGTACCAACTTTTTTTATGCTTTCTACAGTTTCGCTAAGCTCTTTTGCCGAAGGTTCATTTTCGGGGTCATGATTTATTACCGAAACGATATTAAGATTAAATTCTTTTGCAAAATATGGGAAAGCTTCGTGGAAAGTTACGATATTTTTATTTTTTACGTTGTCAAGTTCCTCGTGCATTTGTGTTTTCAGAACTTTTAACTTATCTATATATTTTTTAGCATTAATTTCATACCTCTCTTTATTGGCTGAATTGACTTTTCCAAGCCCTTCAGAAATATTTTCAACTTGTTTTATATAATTTTCGACCGAAACCCATATATGAGGATTGTAATCGTGATGATGGTGTTCGTCCTCGCAATCTTCGTCCTTTATAAGCGGCACATCTACTGAAGAATCTATTATCTTAATTTGCGGAAGTTCCATTACTAATTTGTCTAAAAAAGATTCCATTCCCGCTCCGTTGATTATAAAAGCAGACGAGCGTTCTATACGCTTTAAATCCTCTGATTCCAATTGAAAATCGTGCAAACAACCGCTGTGATGTTCGGACATATTTAAAACTTCCACCCCATCTATCCCGTCTACTAAATTTTGAACGATTACGTACATGGGATAGCAAGAAGTCACAAATTTAACAGATTTGCTATCTGTTTTATTACATCCACAAAGAGAAAAACACATAAAAAATGAAAGTACAATATTTAAAAATTTCTTCAACTCAATTTACTCCTAATTAATTTATTCATAACACAATAATTATTGATTTTTATAGTGCTTATTTTATGCACCTAAATAAAAATTTTGATATAATCCCATCCTCAAAATGCTGTGGAAACCGATTATACACAAAAATTAATATTTTTAAAAGACTTTATTCAACGGTTACGCTTCCCTTTAGCTTTTCAAATTTCTTTTCACCTATTCCCTTTATATTCATTAACTCCTCTATTGAAGAAAATCCCCCGTTATTTTCACGATACTCTATTATTTTTTTGGCCATAGCAGGTCCGATACCATTTAAATTTTCTATAAGTTCCTCCTCAGAAGCTGTATTAATATTTATTAAACCGCTCTTAGAATGTTTTGGAGTGTCATCTTTTTTGTGTTTGTCGGCTATTATATCTCCCGAATTTTTAACAATAGAAGGCATTTGAGGTGTAAAAAATGCATTATATCCTATCAAAAGAGCTGCCATAAATAAACCTAAACTTATCAATATTTTTTCATTTTTGTTTTCAAGAAATTTTTCCATAGCAATACCTTAATTTGTTTTTATATGATTATACCAAATTTGATTAATATAATCAAAATACAATAAAATTTATATTTTTTAAATTAAATGTATAAAATTATTAATATATTTTAATAAATCATATACAGTAGTACTGCTATAGATTATAGTAATAATACAATTAAAAAGAAAGAAGGAAATTTTATATCAAATAACAATAAATTAAAATCAATATCCAAGTATATTTCTGCTTAACTTGCTCATAAATTCAAAAAATGTTAATGATAATGATAAAGAGGAGTCTAAAGAAAAATTAACATCTAAAGTTTAACGAACTTAGAATTGGAACAGACGCTATCACAAATTTTGAATAAGATGTAAAATCAAATATTGATGAAACATTTAGAAATAAAAATATAAAAAATAAAGATACAATTTACAATACACTTACTAAAAAATTAAATAATGACTGCATTATACAGTATGCTTTGTGTACTTTGGTCAAAACATAACACAAAAACCATCCTTTTGGATGGTTTTACTTGGTGAGCCATCGGGGACTCGAACCCCGGACAACCGGATTAAAAGTCAGGTGCTCTACCAACTGAGCTAATGAATCAATTTATGGCTGGGGAGGAAGGGATCGAACCTTCGCGTGTCGGAATCAAAATCCGATGCCTTAACCAACTTGGCGACACCCCTGTCGTCAA
>CAMEMA010000104.1 GCA_945926705.1 uncultured Clostridia bacterium | reverse complement strand
AAAACTCCTCAAATTTTAATAGTGATATCACTATACTTATTATACATTATTATTTGGTTAAAATAAAGTAAAATATATTTTAAATTAAACCAGTGCGATTCGTAAAAATCTAGAAAATAAACACTTACATAAAAGCTCGTTATTTTTAAACTCTTCCAACGCAGTCCTAACAAAAGATACTAATTCGGTTTCATCTCTTTCAATACGTCTAAGAATAGATTTTATCATAGCATTATTGTCTATTTTTCTTGTAATTTGTTCCATAAAATTTTCATTAGACTCAACAGACGAACTAAAATTTTCTAAACAAAAAAAACCAAAAAAACTCCTTAGCAATGTTTTATCCAGAAAAGGAAAAGATAGATTAGCTCCACCAAGCAACCTTCTATATTCCGAAATTTTTGCTTCAAAAGTATCTCTTAATTCTGGATTATCTCTAAAAATTGATTCAGCACGTTGTCTAATCAACAAATCATTTGTAACCAATATTCTGCCGTTGACAAACAAATCATCAAATGAATTCATGCTATATACGGCATGCATATATAATCGCTTCCTAATTCTAGTTATAGGGGCTCCGCCTGAAATAGCTAAAACTGAAGAGAAAGGAGTGGCGATTAAGGCACATAACGGTAAAACAAGTACTTTTTTTAATAATTTTTTCATATTATAATCTCCGAAAATTTATTTTTTAACAGTATAATATCACTACTATAATTATACATTATTATTTAATTAAAATCAAGTAAAATTATTTTAATTTTTAAGTACCCTAAAATATTAATTCAAAGACTTCTTTTTCATTTGAAAAAAATTTTGTTTTTAAAAATCCTTCATCTCTATCAAATGTTATACGATAACAATCACATTTTTTTAAATCGCTGTCATCATAAAGACCCGGAACATTATATATCTCTTGAGCAAAAAAAGTTATAAATAAAATTGTTCTTTTATAGCCATACCTTTGAAGAAAATCAACACAACTTTCAAAAACATCTCGCTTAAAATTTATAAATCTTTTATATTCCGATTTTGTATTAAAGTCTTTCAAACGCTTATATCTATCCGCATTAGACCTAGCATAACTATAAAGAGTATCATTATCGGAAAAATCAACTTCATGTGGTAATATCAAAACTGCAAAACAAGTCGTAAAAGGAAAAACTGTCATCAACAGTCCTAAAAAAATAGATTTAATTTTTTTATTCATACATATCTCCCTAAAATTATTTTATTATCCCCATTGTAAATTATTTATAATCAAGTAAGCACAAATACTTATAAAGAGAAAAGTTTAAGTAATATCTTAGAATACTATATCATTTTAAGTTAAACCGCAAGTATATTCCCGGAAACAAGATAATTTTTTAATATTAAAAGTTAATTCTTTTTACAAAGAAAACATAAAATTGAAAAATTTATGTACCTTGTTTCAGTTTTTCCGAATAATAGTATTTTCTATAATGTCTTAACCAATAAGCACAAAATATTATAAAATGAATATAATTCATATAATTGACATATATTCAATTTTTTCTTTATCAGGAAAATTCGGAAAACCATTATCTTAAAACGATTCAAAATGCACAACTATAAAAGATTTACCTAAAGTGATACACTAACCGCACTTACACGTTCGAAAAAAGTTGAAAATAATTAGCACAAAATAAAATATGTTTTAACATAATTTTACAATAAAAAAATAGACTCACATAAAGCGAATCTAAAAAAAAACAGTTGGCATTTTCCTATTTTCCCGGGCCGTTGCCAGCCAAGTATCTTCGGCACTATCGAGCTTAACTACCGTGTTCGGGATGGGAACGGGTGTACCCTCGACGTCATCAACACCAACTGTTTCTTAGTATACACGTATATAAAATACTTGTCAATGATTTTTTTTAATAATTATTTTTATCTACTTTTTTAATAAATTTAATTGAATTTACAATTAATTATTATATAGTGATTCAAAACAAAAACCTATTAAATATTTATTTACAGAATCGCTTTAAATTACTACAACAAAACTTGTAAGCATTTAAATAAAAAATACGATCCTACATCGGGATAAGAATCAAACGCAGATTCTTGTCCTAAAAAGTGCGACAAATCAACCGCTTTTTCTAAATGATCGGCTATTAGCAAATTCTGAATACTTATACTATTTACTTCTGCAGTAAGTTGCGATTCCATTCTATCGTTTTCAAAACCGTTCACTCTCATGGATAATGCTCTGGCAGAAATATCAACAATATAATCTGCAACGGCTCTCTTATCATTGTTTGTAAAATCTGCAATTAATCTATTAAATTCCAAAAATTTTGAATCAAAAATATCTTTTAATGCGGGATTGGATCTAAAAAACTGTTCAGAACATCTCTGTCCTTCCCTATTCATATCTTCAACAAATTTACGGTTTTTCATCAAACTACGTAATTCACTTGTTTGTTCTTCTAAATTTGTATTCGGTAAATTACCGGGCTTTTGAGCAGAAACGCAAAAAAACGGATTTGAAAAAAGTGTACATAAAGATAAAGTAACTGCACTCTTTAATAATTTTTTCATTTTGAAATCTCCTTAAAATATATTAATATTTAATCTATTTACAGGTAAAAACCTAAAAATATATTCTAAATTATGAAAACAGCATGTTTAGGCATCTATATCTATAATATTCTTTTATAGTCGGATAGCTATTGAACAATCTATTTGAATCAACAAAAAAATTAAGCAAATTAGACGCCTCTTGGAAATGATCAGCAGTTCGTAAAATTTGATTTATTCCGGCTCTAATACAACTGAATATATAATCCCTACTATAACCACGCAATCTCATAGAAACAGTTTCAACAATATTAGTTCTAAACACATTCAAAACAGCACGTTTGTCGTTATCAGTCAAATGCGCACTTAATCTCTGAAATTCTAAAATTTTTGTATTACAAATATGCCTCAACTCCGGATGAGCCGCAAAATTCGATTCAACAACTGGCTCAATCTGACGCAATAGCTCCCTAAATGGATTACCACTAATCACGTTTAATGTGATTACTATATCTTTATTAGAACTATCATCCATAGTAGCAGAAACCGGCAAAAAAGAAGTTGATAAACATGCACACAAAGATAAAGCAGCAACTCTCTTTAATAATTTTTTCACTTTTAAATCTCCTTTAAAGTTATTTATATTTAATCTATTCATAGATTAAAATCAAAAAATATATTCTAAACTATTACAATAACATATTTAAACATCTATACATAAAGTAATTTTTTATAGTCGTGGAACTATTGAATATTCTATCTGAATCAATTATAAAACAAAGCAAATTAAACGCATCTTGAAAATTGTCAGCACCTTGCAAAATATGATACACTACATTGTTAATAAAACATACTGAAAAACCTAAACTACTTCCACGCAATCCTTTAAAAATTGTTTCAACAACATTACTACGAAATAAATTTGCAACAGCACATTTGTCATTATCAGTTAAATTTGCAATTAATCCCTGAAATTCCAAAATTTTTGCATCAAAATTCTCCCTCAACTCAGGATGAGCTTCAAAATCCGGCTCAACAAGCGGTTCTATTTGATTCATTAATTCACGAAACGGATTATCTTTCAGAACATTAGCTTGCATTCCTGTTTCCTCAGTAGTATTCAAAAACTCACCCGATTTTTGAGCGGAAACTTGAAAAAATGAAATTACAAAAGATGCACACAAAGATAAAGCAACCGCATTCTTTGATAATTTTTTCAATTTTAAATCTCCTTAAAATCTAATTATTGAAATATTATAAAAACAAGAATTGTCTATAATATAAATGATATTTTAAAATTTTTCATACTGTTAATGATATATTATTTAAAAATTAAAGTCAAGCAAAATATACTTTAAATCAACATTTATATTAATAACTTAAAAATTAATAATCAAGCTTAAATAATTTATATTAATTTTCAGACGAATTAATTATGTAGTGCAATTTACTTT
>CAMEMA010000103.1 GCA_945926705.1 uncultured Clostridia bacterium | reverse complement strand
GCTTGATAATCTTACTTTAGACAAACTTATACAAAAAATAGAGGAAAAACAAATAAAAGAAGTGTGGCTGGAAGTTCACTGGGCCTACAGAAATACGATTTCAGAATTTGCGAAAAAGTTTAAAAATTCTAAAGTTAAATTCAGAACCGGTATAGAAACATTTGATTCTAAGCTCAGAAGTTATTGGAATAAAGGTATCCCGGAATGCGTTACCGCACAAGAAGTAGCGAAATATTTTAACAGCGTATGTTTGCTGGTTGGGACTGAAAATCAAAGTTTTGACAGTGTGGTTTCAGATATAGAAATTGCAAAAAAATATTTTGAAAGATTTATGATAAATATTTTTGCTCCAAACAGCACCAATATGCGCAGAAATCCTAAACTTACAGAAAGATTCATAAAAGAAATATATCCCAAAATAAAAGATGACCCGACTATCGAAATATCTTTAAACATAACAGATTTAGGGGTAGGATGAATTAAACTTATGAGCGAAATTATTTTTACTGTACACGTCGAAAATCAAGGAGAAAGAATAGATAAATTTTTATCATCAGTCATAAATGATGTATCACGTTCTTATGTTCACAAACTTATTCAAAACAAAAACATAACAGTAAATAATTCTGTTATAAATAAAAATTATAGGCTAACGGAAAACGACCAAATAAAAGTAACTATACCTGAACCTGAAAATTTAGAAATATTTCCGGAAAATATACCTTTGGATATTGTTTATGAAGATAACGATTTATTGATAGTAAATAAACCAAAAGATATGGTAGTTCATCCTGCACCGGGAAACTATAACGGGACTCTTGTTAATGCCCTGCTTTACCATTGCAAAAATTCTCTTTCAGGAATAAACGGAATAATTCGTCCCGGAATAGTTCACAGAATTGATAAGGACACAAGCGGGCTTCTTATAATAGCGAAAAATGACAATTCCCATAAAAATCTTGCCGAGCAAATAAAAAATCACAGTTTTACTCGAGAATACGAAGCTGTGGTTTATGGTAATGTGAAAGAAGATATAGGAACTGTAAATGCAAATATAGGAAGACATAAGATAAATCGAAAAAAAATGGCCGTTACCCCTATGTGCGGAAGAAATGCAGTTACTCACTATACTGTATTGGAAAGATACAAGGGCTTTACACACCTAAAACTAAAGCTAGAAACCGGAAGAACTCATCAAATAAGAGTTCATATGTCTTACATAGGACACCCTGTTGTCGGAGATGAAGTTTATGCAAATCCTAAAAACAATCCGTTTAAATTTCTTAAAGGTCAATGTCTTCATGCAGGTAAAATCGGTTTTTTACATCCTACGACCGGAAGATATATGGAGTTTGAAAGTCATTTACCAAATTACTTTAAAAATATATTAAAAAAAATATCAAATTTATAAATCTTTATGGAAGTAATTATATATTCCTTTAGCAACATTTTTTGTTATTCCCGGTATAAGCATTAATTCCTCTAACGGAGCTTCAGAAATTCTTTTTATAGAACCGAAAGTTTTTAAAATCTTAAGTGCTCGTTTATTACCTATTCCCGATATTTGCATAAGCTCAGATGTATTAATTCTTTTGTTTCTGAGCTTTTTGTGATACCCAATTGTGTATCTGTGCACTTCATCTTGAATTGAAGTTATAAATGAAAAAACTCTTCTATTATTTTTTATTTCTATTTCTTCGCCAGAAGTTGTAATAGCTCGGGTTCGGTGTTTTTTATCCTTTACCATACCAAATACCGGTACACATATTCCCAAAGATTTAAGAACATCCCTTACTGCAGATGTATGCGCAATTCCACCATCGATAAGAATCAAATTTGGAAGTTTTGAAAACCCTTTATTTTTACTACTATCGTCAACATAATGCTTGATTCTTCTCTCCGCAATTTCCCGCATAGCATTATAATCATCTTGACCACAAACTGTTTGTATTTTAAATTTTCTGTAAGCAGATTTTAAAGGTTTTCCGTTCTTAAAAACAACCATTCCTCCAACGTTGTCGCTTCCTCGAAGATTTGAAATGTCATAAGCTTCAATATATCGGGGAATTTCTTTTAAGTTAAGTGTGGTTTTTAAATCTTGTAAAACATCTTCGTATCTGTTCTGATGATTTTTACTTATTAAAAGTGCCTCATACGCATTATTTTTGCACATCTCAATAAGTTGAAGATTGTTTCCTTTTTTAGGTACAATTATATTTACGTTCTGAGATTTTTCATAATTTAAAAACTTTTTTATTAGTTCAGGATTTTCAATATCTCCATCTATAAAAATATCTTTAGGTACATAATCTTTCATCATATAATATTGCTTTATAAATTCGGTTCGCATGTTTATTTGAGTTCCATTTAAATCCATTATAAAATTTTGACTTTCATATAAATTTCCGTCTTTAAATCTGAAAACTTCAAATGAAGCTGAAGTATCATCAAATGCTCCAGCTATAACATCACGTTCTTGACCATTATTACATATTACTTTTTGACGGCTTCTAATTTTCTCAATAGCTTTAATTCTGTCACGAAGCTCTGCAGCATATTCAAAATTAAGATTATTAGAAGCTTCTACCATTTTTTCATTCAAATATTTGATTGTTTCAGAAACTCCACTTTTGATAAATCTAGATGCTTCGTTTATCAATTTTATATATTTTTCATAACTTACAGCATTTATACACGGAGCACAACATTTGTTTATATAATAATTAAGACACGGACGTTTATATGTCTTGGAAAGATTTCTTGAACATGTAGGTAATTGAAATATTTTTATAATTTCTTCTACAGTTTTTTTAACTGAAAAAGAATTTGTATATGGTCCGATATAACAGGCTCCATCATAATCTTTTTGTTTCACGTACAAAACTTTAGGCCATATTTCGTTTGTTATTTTTATATAACTATACCCTTTCCCATCTTTCAGAAGTATATTATATTTAGGTTGATGTTTTTTTATGAGGCTGCATTCCAAAACCAAAGCTTCAAATTCACTATCAGTAATTATATATTCAACTTTTTTTATTTTTTCAACCATCTTTTTTACTTTTTCACTGTGAGATTTATCTATCACAAAATAAGAAGATACTCTATTTTTAAGATTTTTAGCTTTACCTACATAAATTATTTCATCTTCAGAATTTTTCATGATATACACTCCGGGATTTTCCGGAATCCTAACCACTTGTTGTTTGAAACTTAAACCATCCTTTACTATTTTCAACTCCATAATAATTTAAACTCCCTATAAATTATATTAAATAACTTTATTATGCTCAATTTTTAAATTTATTTACCCTAAAATTTTTTATACAAGTCAAATATAATATTTATTATTTTATATAATCATGACCACGTCTAAAAGACCTGGTATGGGAAACTATATAAGTTGCACAAGAGTGTCGGTCATCTCAAGACGGTTGGCTTTCACTTCGTTCAAGCCTAATAGGACTGACTACTTGCTACCCTTAAAAGGGTCTAGTTTGTCCATAATTTGGTCTTCTTTTTCTTGCTCGCTAATGCATTTTTGTGCAGAATACATTTTTATATAAAGTAAAAACAACCAACTGATAGTATCAGCTTAGACTTCCGTACTGAAAAAACGAGTGGCAATACATTTCTACCTTAATTGTTATTTAATACATACCCACCAACTACACAGCAATTGTCCCTGCAAACGGGGATACCTCCGACATATCCTGTAAATGAGAAAATATACGTTTTTCCCGATTCTGCGTTGAAACCATTAGATAAATCGACCGTAAATTCAGAATCATCGGCAGGCAAGTTTACCTGGACATCTTGTAAAATTTCGGTATAAGTTCCGTCAATGTTCTTTTGGTTTACAGTCAATTTGACTTCATCAAGTTTCTTATGTTTTAATGTGACTTTTGCACTACTGACATTTCCGGGCGGCAGTACTTTATTTGAAACTTCGGCGTCAATAGCAACATCAACGCAACTGTACTCTATCGGAGTTGTGATTATTTCAGCCGGAACTCTGGAAGAAGCCGAAACCGCTGACAATAAGGTTGCCGTGAATTTCACCTGACCATCAGAAAGCTCA
>CAMEMA010000102.1 GCA_945926705.1 uncultured Clostridia bacterium | reverse complement strand
CATTGAATGCTCATCACATAATTTCGCAAAAATTCTACAAACAATACGTAATTCATCAATCACATTTACTTTATCCTTAAGATTTTCGATTTCGATTTTGGCTTGATTTACAACTTCATCGGGCAGTTTTTCTACTGATGATGCGTGTCTATCTTTAATCACTTGCAAAACATAATTTATATCTTCTATGGCTTGCTCCTTAGTTATTTCAAAATTAATATTTTGATTTTTAATTTCTCGTTGCGATGAAGATGTTTTTGTAGTATTGGAAGCACTCGCCGCCGGAGATACGATGTTAGGTGCAATGGTTAAAGCGGACAGTCCGACAAGAACGCTTGCCGCTAATTTTTTGTTCATAATTCCTCCTGAAATGTTATCGAGTTCATAATCTGCTAAATTTTTCGATTTATCCTCAACCTCTGCGATATAATCTGGTAAGTTCCAAACTTCATGTTTAAAATCATTTTTAATAATAAACACTCCTTGTTTTCTATAAGTATAAATTATATTTTGTTATAACTATTGCTTAAATTTTATTATATTACAAATCTAATATATTTAACAAGTTTTAGGAACAATAGAAGTGTCTAAATTTTAATTTGAAAGTTCAGTATCAGTAGTTAAAATCTCACTTATCTAAAAAGTCAATAAACAAAAAGAGTGAAATTCACACGAATTTGCGCAAATTTCACACTATAAAACATTTAAAATTTTTAAACAAAAAATTCTATTTCCATAAAGTAGTATCGTCTATACCACAGTCCATAGCTTTAAACACTATTTCCTTTTTTGACTTTCTCTGTCTTAAATAGTCCTTGAAACATAACATAAATTTATTGGTTAGCATAGTTATTGAAACCAAATTTACAATAGCTAATAGAGCCATCGCTATGTCCGCTAAATTCCAAACCAATTTTGGGCTTAACACACATCCTCCTGCAACCGCTATTAAGCATATTATTCTAACTATTTTAACAAATTTTTTATCTTCTTTTACAAATAAAATATTTGGTTCAGAAATGCCAAAATTTCCTATAATAGCAGAAAATGCAAAACACACCACTGAAATTGCTATAAAATATTCTCCCCAAACTCCTACTTGAGAACTAACTGCCTTTTGCATTAAAGGAATACCTTGCATATCTGGACTTAAATCCACTTTAGAAAGCAATATTATAAATGCGGAAGTTGTGCAAATAAGAAAAGTATCTAGTCCTACAGATAAAATTTGCATTACTCCTTGTTTTGCAGGATGAGATGTATCAGCAGTTGCAGCTGAATTTGGAGCACTTCCCATTCCAGCTTCGTTGGAGAGTAAACCTCTCTTAATACCTAACAATATAACACTTCCCGCAAATCCACCTGTTATTGACTTGAAATCAAATGCATCTCTAAAAATTAAAGAAAATACTTCCGGTATTCTTCCCAAATTGGTGATAAATATGTAAAAACCCATTAAAAGATAAATACTCGCCATTGCAGGCACTAAATACGATGATACAAAACTAATTCTGTACATTCCGCCAAATACAACAACTGCAATTAATGAAGTAAAAATGATTGCTATCACCCAAGGCCAAATGGTATTTCGGTATGAAGGAATAAAATTTTCAAAAGCAGTTGACATATTATTAGATTGCAATGCACTAAAAGCAAACATATAACAAAATACAAACAATATTGAAAATATTATACCCAGTCGTTTCATGCCCAAAGCATTTTTTATGTAGTAAGCGGGTCCTCCAACAAATAAATCATTTTCCTTACTTTTTACTTTGTACATTTGCGCTAATGTAGCTTCTACAATTGATGAAGCGGAACCTATTACTGCCATAAGCCACATCCAAAAAATTGATCCCGGTCCACCGACGACTATAGCCGTTGCAATACCTGCAATATTAGCTGTTCCCACCTTAGAAGCGGTACAAGTCATAAGTGCTTGGAAAGATGATATTTTTCCCTTATGAGATTTTTCATTTAGGTAATTTATTGATTCTGGAAATAAACTAATCTGTGAAAATTTAATTTTAATTGTAAAATAAATACCACACGCAACTAGCATACCCAAAACAATATAAACGTAAATTTTATCGCTTAACCATTCCAATATCATGTTGACGTTTTCCAAATTAATACCTCCATCTAATATTTTACTAATTGATTTTATCATTTCCAAAAATTCAAATCAATAAAAAAATAAATCTAAATATATGTATAAAATTTCAAATAAACAAAAAGACGCCCTTCGTAAAAAAGCAGCGCCTTAAACATAAAACATAAAATTAATTTATTTTACATCTCTCTTGTACAACGAAAATATTCCTAAAGCAGTAGACAATATTATAAAGACCAAACACACTATCAATCCTACTGTAACATCTTCTTGAATAACATCAAGAGATAAGTACCTGGAAAGGTAGGTAAAAGGCCAATAATTTGAAGAGTCAAAATCTTCTACTTTAAGTAACGACTGTACTCCAAAATTTAAAGCAGGTATAACCACAACAGGTACGGCTATTATTATAGCTAAATTCACAGCGACAGTTCCACCGGTTTGTCTTACGATAAATCCTACCATAACAAATATAGATTGGACAGCTACTTCTGCCACTAAAAACAGACCCAGCATTTTGAAAATATTTAAATAAACTTCTCTTGTAAGATCACCGGTACCCCACATAAAGCTTCCAATTGCGAATGAAACTATAGCACATAACAAAACATAAGCAACTGAAATAAACATACTCATAATAACTTTAGATAAATAAATATTCCATCTGCTTATACCTTTGGAAGCGATATTTTTTATAGTTCCGAAAGAAAATTCATTAGGTACAAACATTGATATCATAATAGTTACGAATAACGTAGCCTGTCCGGTACCCGTAATAAGAGCATAAACACCATCATAACCTAAAAGTGAAGCGCTTATTCCCAACTCAGAATTAATTGCGGAATTAAGCAGAATTACTCCCAATGAAGAAAGAAGCGCAGCAATAATCCCACAAAAATAGAATGCTTTTGTACGAAATAGTTTATAAAAATCAGACCTGATTAAATTAGCCATTCTTGGCTCCCCCTTCCATAAGTTTAATGAAGTAGTTTTCGTAGTCACTGTCTTCTTTACTGAAAAATTGAACTATTATATCATTAGATTCTAAAGCAGAATTTATTTCCACCGATTTGTCAAGCATTTCGTAGATTTTTATTGAATTGTTTTCCAACTCTATATCAGAAATTTCCAAATAATCTTTAAGAATAGCAACTGCTCTTTCAGGGTCGTTAACAGTAATTTTTAAACACGGCTTTACTTTTTGTTTGAGTTCTTCAGCCGTAAATTGATCAACCAAAACGCCATTATTAATTACACCATACGAAGTTGCTATCTTTGCCAGTTCACCAAGTATATGACTCGAAATAAGGATAGTTATTCCGGCTTCGCGATTAAGCTTTAAGATTAATTCTCTTATATCTCTTATACCTGTCGGATCAAGACCATTAATAGGCTCATCCAATAATAAAAACTCCGGGTCACCCACCAGTGCGAGAGCTATAGCTAATCTTTGTTTCATTCCGAGTGAAAAATTTTTAGCTTTCTTATTTCCTGCATCTTTCAACCCAACTATATCAAGTAAATCATCGGTAATGCTCTTATCTTTTACACCCTTCATTATACGCTGAGCTTCTATATTTTGACGCGCACTTAAATAAGGATAAAGAGCCGGATTTTCTATAACTGTACCTATCTTACGTCTTCCTTCTTGTAAATTATTACTTCCAAAGAGCTCAATACTACCCGATGTAGGATTGTTTAATCCCACTATCATTTTTATAGTGGTAGTCTATCCGGCACCGTTTTTGCCTATAAATCCGTACATATCTCCCGTATTAATTTCCAAATTTATATGATCAACAGCATTTTTACGAGCATAAGTCTTAGTCAATTCACTTGTCTTTAATAAACATTCACTCACCGATATCACCCTTTTATTTTTATTTTCACAATAACATGCTATATCAAACCAATAAAATAGTCAAGCAAATTTTAACTTATTAGTTGTAAATTTTGAATACAAATTTTTTATCATAACTGATGCTATCGGACCGGCGGACTTAATCCCAAAATCACCATTTTCTACTACAACTGCAAATGCGACGGGAAATTTTTCATCATAGGAAAATCCCACCATCCACC
>CAMEMA010000101.1 GCA_945926705.1 uncultured Clostridia bacterium | reverse complement strand
GCCTAAATCTTTCAATAATGCGGTTGTTTCTTCTTTAGAATATTTCACGGCTTTTTCGGAAAAAGTTTCTATATCCAAATAAATTGTTTTACTTTTTTCCAAAGCATCCAATGCGGCATTATACTTTAACAAAACTGTATCATTATATCCTGTCGGATGAGGATTTCTCACTATTACCGGAATATCTTCATCTTTACATCTCGGTTTACCCATTTCAAGTACCTCTTTCATTTTATCACGCTTATTATTATAGTATATCGTTCTGAGAATTTTTGAGTGATCTTCATCGAAAAAACATGTAATAATGTGCTGTGTTTTTTCAAACCCCAAATGATGTCTACGGGGATCTAAATTATTCATTGCGCATATAGGACATTCATAACGTTTGGATTGTTCCAAACCATCTATGTAACTCAAATCCAAATGTTTATATGGTTCTATATCTATATACGTTTGTGAGGACATTGATACAAACTTGAACCCATCATAATCAAATTTTCTCCAGTTAAAATATTTCTCGTTTCTAAAAAATATCAATTCCGTTTCGGGTCTGTTTGAACCGTAAAAGAATCTTGCGGCATCCGTACAGCTCCTATCGGCATCTATATTTAACTCTCTTATAATATTCTTGTAAATCCTTTTATGCTGTTGTCTTGTAATATTCATGGAAGATTCAAGCAAAAGAATTACTCTGTATCTTTCCAATGCTCCTTTTCCGTCACCTTTATCAATCAGGTGTGATTTTGTAGGAGCCGCAAATCCGACATAAGGCATAAAAATATCCCAATAATGTTTCGGAAAACCGTTATCAAAATCCAATACGATAATATCTTCGTTCCCCTGATAATTAATTGCTTTACGAATGTTCATATCAAATGTACTTGCAGAGTACATGCTTTTCATTTTTACAATTTTAAACAGATAATTAAAAGGAATTACATAAGGCTCAAACGTTTGAAAATTCCTTCCTATTGAAATTTTTACAGGTTTATCGTAACAGTTTGTCATTGTAATAACTCATTAACTTTGTCATCTATTTTTTGAAAATTTTGAGGTTTGGCAAGAGTTCCCACATCAAATTGTTTAAGGTTAATAGAATATCCGATTTTTGCGTATTGCGGAACCATACTCGGTTTAATAACCGTTCCGGAATTACCGAGCCTATTTTTAAGTATTTTCATAGTAATGTGATTTTCGCTTCTGTCTTGATCACTTGCAAATAAAGACATAACGGTTGTGGCAGACCTTTCTAATTCGGATGTATTGGCTATTTGAGTTGTAGACATATTCTTGCCTTTATCAAGTACCGTTCGAGCTTCTCTATTAGCTTGTGATAACCCGATAAGAATAAACCCTTTTTTGTCAAAAGAAATGGAAAGATTAGTCATAAATCGCACATAGTATGCAAACAATTCCGGACCTTGTAATCTCATTCCCGGTACGGGATCATTCATAATGTTGAAGTGATCTACCACTACTACGTCTATTTTACCCCACTGTGCTTTATATTTTAACAAAATATTATTAATATTAGATGGCGTAAATGAACCTATTTCAGGAATTGATACTACTGCCAAATTCCCCTGACATTTTTCTGTCCAATCATTTACTACTTCAGAAAATAAAGGTATTCTTTCATCCGGTAATAAATATCTCTTAAGTTCTTCAACTGAAATTGATTTGCCTATCTCATAAGAATGTCGGGATAACAGATTGTACCAAATATTAATGGATTCATCTTCCAAGTTCAAATATACCACGTTCATTTGTTGGTTCATCAGAGCTTGATAAACCAAAGTACAAGCAAATGTCGTTTTGAAGTTAGATGACGGAGCTACTATTACGTTTAAAGTTCGGTAAGCATAGAACTTAATAATATCATCTAACTCGTCTATACTGCTCTTTAATCCTTTTGAAGCTTCTTTTCGGTTTAGTAAGAATTTATCCTTAACATCTTCTATCTTTAAACATTCGGAAATATTCTTTGATTTATTGGAAAAATTATCCAATAACATAGCCGCTTCAGCAAATTTACCCTGAACCGTTAATTGATAAGACTTGTTGGAAACAGCTTCCGATTCTATATATAGTAAAAAATCTTTAACAAAATTCTCATGAAAAATCAAATTTTCCGGGAAAATCAGTTGCGGAAAATTGATACATAAATACCTTTTATCCGGCATTACTCCCTGTTTCTGATAATATTCAGAACAGAAAGTAAATATTCCTTCAAAAGAAGAGTATTGAGTGTTGGGAATAGCTTTAAGAATTCTCTTTAAGGATTCTTCGTCTACTGCCGGCATATTAGATAAGATACTGTATATTATGTTATTCTGTTCGTTCATCCTGCATTAAACCGTTTTCCGCCATAATTTTTATTGACATTAAGTCTGCTATTTCTTCTATACTGAACTTTTCTTCCGATTCCCTCAATAAAGTTAATAAAGGACTTAAATCTGTATATCCGTTTTCTTCAAAATCCTCTATATTCACATAAAGTATCTCATCTTTATAATACTCGGACGGCATATCCTCATCAAAAATTATCGGGGTCGCGCAGTGTGCGTCACGCCTCAACAAAAATTACAACCGTAGGTAAGTTATAAATTTGTCTGCTTCTTAGTAAAACTGTCAAAGTAGAATAAAATTCTTTATTTTTTATTACAGGTTTAGGAATATAAATAATGTATAAAGCAGGAGATAAATTTGCGTCGTTAATGGAACCTTCCGAAAAATTATCCGTATTGCTAAAATACAAACTTAAATGAGCTTCAAAATACAGAAACTTTACGGGAACATCTTCAAAATTTTTCTGCCTGACATATTCGGTCAGAATAACTTTTAAATCCGGGTCATTCAATCCGGAACACTTAATAAAGAAATGGTTATGATTGTTCAGAAGCTTACTTACTATAACCAACCCAAATTTAATAAAGTTAAAATCCGTATAGAACCTTTCACAATTAAATTCCTTTAGCGAATTCAATGCTCCCGAATACGGATTCTCCAAAACGGGAGAAAAATGTTTATACTTTATCAATAAATTTTCAAGTAGTGACAACTTCTCTAAAAGACCTTTTTTCTTCGTCTTTTTTATTTTATCATCATTGTGTAAAAATAATAATTTCTCTGTCATGGTTTTTCTCAATCTGTATTAGAAGAATATCTTTTTATCTGAACTTTTTATGCTATCTTTAATTTTTAACATAAATATTTTTTACTCCAGTAATGCTTTTTCATTAAAATTTCTCTTTATAATGGAGCCCCTATGGAGCTTCATTTTCTTTTTAGTTGTTTACCCAACAAAGAGAATTACGAAGTTGAGCAATAATGTGTTTGTTCCAATTTTTAACCTTACCTGTCGGTACATAGTTATTTCGTAAAATTTGTTGAATAACGGGAGCATAAGAAGCTATACACTCATATTTATAGAAATCTATGGTATTATTCAAACAAAGATAATGTATATAAAATGTTTTATACTTTGAAAACATTCTGCAAATCCTTCCTATACATTGTGAATATTGCCCATAACCCCACGGTATCTCATAAAAACAAAAATGGGGTGTAACCTGTAAATTCAATGAAGCGCCTCCGGCTTGTGATAAAATTAATACTTTATTTGAAGCTCCTGACTTAAACCAATCTTTAGCGGCTTTTCTGTCCGACTCGTTCACAAACCCTGATATTACTTTATGCTCTATCTTTAAACTGTCTAAAAATGCCTGAATCAATTCTATGGTTTGTTTAAAATGACAGTATATGATTAATCCTTCATTAAGAGTATTATCAAGTAAATTCTTTAACAATTTCAACTTATTAATATCATTTGAAGTCTGATACTGCAAATTAATCATCCTTGTACCGAACGGAGTTGAAACATCATCTTTAAGATTATCCAATAAATCCTTAGCCACTTTGTAATATGCCTTAAAATCGGAAATATCGGCTTTATAAATGATATGTCGTATATCCTGTTCCGGGTAAAAACAAAACATATAGTTAGTCATTATTTTTTGCAAAGCGTCTAAATTTTTGTACTCCACAAGCTCATATTTACTCGGTACATTGATTTTGTGTCCACAACGTACACAAACTTTCATCCCGTAAACATATTTCATAAACCCGCCGCATTTGGGGCATTTTCCTTTAAGCAAATTAGGAAATTTCGGTACAAGTTCCCGATTATAATATGCATGTGCAAAATCTATGTATCTTCCCAGAACTCTCGGATCAGTCAGGTACATGGTGTAATAC
>CAMEMA010000100.1 GCA_945926705.1 uncultured Clostridia bacterium | reverse complement strand
CAAAATGGCCTTGAATGATTTATTCGAGGCCTTGTTTTTTGTATAAACCGTAAATACATAAATATAGGTACACTGATATACCTGTTTGTTTTAGGAATATTTATTGATTTCGGTATATGGATATATAACTGTCTTAGTATTCCTCAATCATTTTTCCCAAGGTTTATTTCTTCAATTATAGGATGTTTAATTTGTTTCATCGGACTTGGTGGATATATGAATATGGATGTAGGAATAGACCCATGGACTGCGCTAGCTGTAATTATAAGCAAAAAAATGAATAAATCTTTTAGATTGGTAAAAGTTTCCTTAGATATAATGACATTAATTTTAGGATGGATTATGGGTGGAACTGTGGGTATAATAACACTATTTTGTGCTGTAATTGGAGGTCCCGTTATACAAAAATCTGCGGAACTTCTTGACAAAATACTTGCTAAAATGCTAAAATTCAATTATGAAAAATAAGTTAAGAAAAAGTAAAAAACAATAATATTTATATTTATAAACATTTTACTTAAAAAGTATTAAAAATGACTATAAGTATGAATTGGGATGTTTAATTTTAAAAAATTAAAATATATCAGTAAGGTGGTTCATTTTTAAATGTCACAGATACCGACTCCTCATATAGGAGCTAAATTAAACGAGATAGCAGATACTGTTTTGATGCCAGGTGACCCTTTAAGAGCAAAATTTATTGCTGAAAATTTTTTAACGGATGTAAATTGTTTTAATAAAGTTCGAAATATGCTTGGATTTACCGGTACATATAAAGGTAAAAAAATTTCTGTTATGGGTGGAGGCATGGGCATGCCTTCTATTGGGATATATTCTTACGAGCTTTTCAATTTTTATAATGTTCAGAGAATTATAAGAATAGGCAGCGCGGGAGCAATAAATTCTAAAGTTAATTTGAAAGATATAGTTTTGGCAATGGGTGCTTGTACTGATTCAAATTTTGGAAGTCAATACAAGCTTAACGGCATTTTTGCACCCATTGCTGATTTTAATCTTTTGAAGAATGCGGAAAGTTATGCACAAAGCTTAGGAATAAATACTTTTGTAGGCAATATTTACTCGAGTGATGTGTTTTATAGTGATGAATCAGTTCTTCCCAAATGGGATAAAATGGGAGTTTTGGCTGTTGAAATGGAAGCTGCTGCATTATACATGAATGCTGCAAAATCTGGTAAAAAAGCTCTTTGCATGTTGACTATTTCCGATTGCCCATTGAGAGGACTTTCGCTTTCTTCTGATGAACGTGAGACGGGATTTTGTAATATGATTAACATTTCCTTAGAAACTGCCATAAGTTAATAACATTGTAAACCTCATGTCTATAATTGCATAAATATTAATAAATGACATCAGTTGTATTTATTTAAAAAAGCTTCAATTTGGAGGAAATTATGAAAAAAATAATTTCAAAAGCATCATGGATTACCCTGTTTGCTTTAATACTTATAGGAACGTTATTTTTTGCAGTTAAAACAGGAATTAAAATTGCAAATGGTGAAGACAATGATAAAAGATTTTTTACTGCAATGGTGACTGATGGTGGAGGTATAAATGATCAGTCATTCCAGCAATCTTCTTGGGAAGGAATGAAAAAATTTGCTCAAGATACAAACTCCCGGGTAGGATATGTTGAATGTCCTCAAACATCTGATTTTTCCGTAAATATAGATAAACTTGCTGACGAAAACGCAGATCTCATTTGGGGAATAGGGTATAAACTCGCAGATACAATTGAGGTAGCTGCTAAAACAAATCCGGAACTTAACTATGCAATAGCTGATTTTTCGTATGGAGAAAATACGCCCGAAAATGTTACAGGAGTATTGTTTAGGTCGGAAGAGTCTTCATTTGCTGTCGGATATATTGCTGCTCTTACCACTAAAACTAATTCAGTAGGATTTGTAGGTGGAATTCGGGGAATGGTAATAGACCAATTTGAGTCGGGGTTTAAAGCAGGGGTAGCGTATGGAGCAAAACAGTTAGGAAAAAATGTAGATGTTAAAGTACAGTATGCCGAAAGCTTTACTGATTCAGCAAAAGGTAAAGCGATAGCATTAAAGCTTTTTGACGATTGTGACGTAGTATTTCACGCAGCCGGCGGAGCCGGAGTAGGAGTTATCGAAGCTGCAAAAGAAACCGGAAATTTTGCTATAGGCGTTGATTTGGATCAATCATATCTGGCTGTGGATAATGTTCTAACTTCGGCAGTTAAAGATGTAGGAAAAGCGATACAAATCATTTCAAAGAAAGCCTTGAATGGCGAAAATATAGGTGGTAAAACATTTTCTTTTGGTATAAAAGAAGGATGTGTTGGAATTCCGGAAAAAAATCCTAATATTTCAAAAGAGATATATGAAAAAACTAAAGAAATAGAAAATAAAATTGCTCAGGGAAAAATAATACCTCCCGGTACACCTGAAGAGTGTGATAAGTTTATAAATTCTCTTTCTAATATAAAAATTTAAAATTATATATTTAGCTAAAAGGGGGATAACAGTGGAAATTAGTAAAGATTATGCTGTTCAGATGAGAGGTATAACTAAATATTTTGGCACGTTTTGCGCTTTAGATTCCGTTGATTTAAATGTAAAAAAAGGTGAAACGCATGCAATACTTGGAGAAAATGGTGCCGGAAAAAGTACTCTTATGAATATTTTATATGGTTTGTATGGAGCTGATTCAGGAGAAATTTATCTAAATGGAGAACAAGTTAACATAAAAAATCCCAGTTCGGCTATTTCGCACGGTATTGGAATGGTTCACCAGCATTTTATGTTAGTTGAAAAATTTACAGTTCTTCAAAACATAATACTCGGAAATGAAACCACTGATAAATTCGGTATAATTAATATGAGAAAAGCCAAAAAAAAGGTAATAGAGATTATTAAGCGCTATGGAATGGATGTAGATTTGAAAAAACGAATTAGAAATATATCCGTAGGTATGCAGCAAAAAGTTGAAATTCTTAAAGCTCTTTACAGAGGTGCAGATGTACTTATTTTGGATGAGCCTACTGCAGTACTAACTCCTCAGGAAATTGATGAACTCCTTGAGGTCATAGAAAATCTTAAAAAAGATGGAAAAACAATTATAATTATTACCCATAAATTAAAAGAAATAAAAAAATCTTCCAAAGATTGCACAATTATTCGTAAAGGAAAATTTATGGGATGTGTTGATGTTAAATCTGAAAGCGAACAAAGTTTAGCCGAAAAAATGGTGGGAAGAAAAGTAAAACTTCTTGTAGAAAAAAAGAAAGCTGTTCCCGGTGAAGTTGTATTCGAGATTAAAAATCTTACAGTTAAATGTGAACGCGGTATAGAAAGAGTTAAGAATCTTTCTATGTGTTTAAGACGTGGTGAAATATACGGATTAGCCGGAGTAGATGGTAATGGACAAAAAGAACTTTTAGAGTGTATCATAGGTAAAAAAGTTGCAGAAAATGGCAAAATTTTGATTAACGGGAAAGAAATTCAAAATACTAGCACACGAAATGTATTAGACAGTAAAATTTCTGTAATTCATGAAGATAGACATAGATATGGTATTATTTTAGAAATGTCGGTTGCAGATAATGCCATACTCGAAAAGTATAGAAAAGAGCCATTTCATAAATGCGGTTTCTTAGATTATGATAAGCGAGATGAATTTACGGATAAACTTATTTCGGAATACGATATACGTCCAGCTAATTGTAAACATAAACGTATAAGAGGTCTTTCCGGAGGAAATCAGCAAAAATTAGTAATAGGAAGAGAAATAGAGAACAATCCTGATTTACTTATAGCTGTTCAGCCAACACGAGGATTAGACGTTGGAGCTATAGAATATGTACATAAAACACTCATAAATCTTCGAGATAAAGGAAAAGCCATTCTTTTAATATCATTGGAATTAGACGAAATTTTAGATGTTTCCGATAAAATAGCCGTAATATATGATGGAGCAATAGCAGGAGAATTTATTCAAGAAGATGCAGATGAACAAAAAATCGGTCTTCTTATGGCGGGAGGAAAATAAAATGACAAAAAAATTTGCCAAATTTTTGAAAACTCCGTTTATGTGTACGTGTATAGCTGTATTTTTTGGATGCGCTGTGGCTTGTTTTGTCCTATTAGCTACCGGCTTTAGTCCGTCTCAATCTCTAGCTGTTATATTTAATTCAATTTTTTCTCGTCCTAAATTTATGGTAAATGTTATATTAAAGAGTACACCTATAATATTAACGGGGTTGAGTGTAGCGGTTGCATTTAAAGTAGGATTATTTAATATCGGTGCAGAAGGTCAA
>CAMEMA010000099.1 GCA_945926705.1 uncultured Clostridia bacterium | reverse complement strand
GAGACTCTCAGGAAATAAAGTTGAGATGCTTAATGATTATCTTTTCGAAGAAGGGTATAGAATTGCTGTTCCTAAAGGAGAACACGAGCTTCTCGATTACATAAATTCAATGCTTAAGCAGATGCGTGATTCTAAGGAAATAGATAAAATATTAAATAAATATATCATAGAGGCAGGAACTCCCAGTCTTGATTTAATAGGACAAATTGACAATAATTTGCTTTGTAAAAATAGGTATAAAATGATAATAGGAGGTTTGTTTAATACTTTTCGACTAACCGCAGTATCTTTGATAATAGGAATATTTATAGGTTTGCTTATTTCTCTCGCCAAGGTGAGTCGCAGTAAAAATACAGCATGTAAGATTCTTAAAATAATTGCCAATATTTATATCACCGTAATTCGAGGAACTCCCGTTGTGGTGCAGTTGTTTGTAATATATTACCTTATACTCGCTTCCACAGGGCTAAGTAAAATAACTGTTGCCATGATAGCTTTTGGAGTAAATTCAGGAGCATATGTTTCTGAAATAATACGTTCTGGGATACTTTCCGTTGACAACGGACAGTACGAAGCGGGACGGTCACTTGGGCTTAGCTCGTCTCTTACTATGAGAAAAATAATATTGCCTCAGGCATTTAAAAATATTTTACCGACTTTAGTTAATGAGTTTATACAGCTCATTAAAGAAACTTCTGTAGCCGGATTTATAGGAGTTACAGACTTGTCTCGTGCGGGAGATATTATAAGAAGTCAGACATATGAACCATTTGTACCATTGATGACTGTTGCTATTATATATCTTATTATAGTGATGTTTACCACTTTTATTATGTCTCTCATAGAAAGGAAGCTGCGTGTAAGTGATAAGCGTTAAAAACCTTTATAAAGAATTTCATCAAGGAGATAAAGTTTTAAGAATACTTAATGGAATAAATGTAAATATAGAAAAAGGAGAAAAAGTTGCTATCATAGGTCCGTCAGGGTCGGGCAAAAGTACTTTTTTAAGGTGTCTTAACGGATTGGAAATTCCCACGAGCGGCGAAATTGAATTCGAGGGAAAAAGTATAACAGGTAAAAAATGCAATATGGATGAACTTAGAAAAGATATAGGGATGGTGTTTCAGCATTTTAATCTTTTTCCCCATTTGACTATTCTTAAAAATATAACTTTGGCGCCCGTGACACTTAAAATGTACTCTCAAAGAGATGCCGAGAAAATTGGACTGTCTCTTCTTGAAAAAGTTGATCTTAAGGATAAAGCGTTTGAGTACCCTGCAAGACTTTCGGGGGGGCAAAAACAAAGAGTGGCAATAGTACGTTCTCTTATAATGAATCCGAAAGTTATACTTTTTGATGAACCGACTTCAGCACTTGACCCTGAAATGATTAAAGAAGTTATATCGGTAATGGCTGATATTGCTAAACGAGGAATGACTATGGTAGTTGTTACACACGAAATGAGCTTTGTCAAAAGTGCAGCAAGTAGGGTTTTGTTTATGGATAATGGCAAAATAATAGCTGATGAATCCCCGAGAGAACTATTTAATAACTGTCAAAATGTAAGGGTTAGTAAATTTTTAAGTAAGCTAGTATAAAATTATTATTAAGGGAAATACACGTATGGAAATATTATTAAAATCAGCTTTGGAAACAAGAAAATTAGGAAAGCGTCTTGCTGCACAGTTAAAAGGTAATGAAACTATAGCTCTTTTTGGAGATTTAGGAGTTGGAAAAACAGAATTTACAAAAGGAATTGCTGATTTTTTTGGTGTTGAAGATATGGTTTCGAGTCCTACTTTTTCAATAATGAATGAATACAGGTGTGGTAACTTCAATATTTATCATTTTGATATGTATCGAGTTCATAGTTTCGAAGATTTAGAATCTACGGGATTTTTTGAGTTTATTGATAAAAATATTGTCATTATTGAATGGAGTGAAAATATAATAGATTTCATACCTAAAAATTGCATCAAAGTAGAATTTCATAAAAATGATAAAGAATGTGAACGAATAATGAAATTAGAGGGGGTAGAATTAAATTGAAAATCTTGGCATTAGATTCTTCTTCCTTTACTGCTTCAGTTGCTATCATTGAAAATGGCAAAATAATATCGGAATTTTTTTTAAATGCAGGACTGACACACAGCGAAACTTTAGCTCCGATGATAAAATCAGTTTTTGATTGTTCTAATATTCTACCTGAGGAAATAGATTTGTATGCGGTTACTATAGGACCCGGTTCTTTTACAGGGCTTCGTATAGGGCTTGCGACGATAAAAGCAATGGCTTTGGTAAACAATAAACCTTGTGTGGGAATTTCTTCTCTTCATGCATTGGCACTTAATACAGATAAATACGAAAAAACTGTTTGTGTATGTATGGATGCTCACAGAGGAGGAATTTATAATGCTATTTTTAATGTTCAAAATGGGAAAATTATAAGAATAACCCAAGACAGAACAATTTGCATTGAAAATTTAATAGTACAATTACGAAATTCAAGTAATGTCGTTCAATTTGTTGGAGACGGAGCTTTAATATGTTACAATGATATGGTAAGTAGATGGGGAAGTAATAATGTTTCTTTAATAGATGAAAAAGGTATGTATATTAAGTCTTCAAATGTTGGATTCATTGCTGAGGAAATATATCATGAAGGAATTTTTACAGATGTATGCTCGTTAAATCCGAGTTATATAAAAATTCCTCAGGCTGAGAGGCTTTTGAAAGAAAATAAATTGAAAATGTAGGTGAAATTTAATGATAGCATTGGGATGTGACCACGCCGGTTACAAGGCAAAGCAGGAAATAATCAGATACTTTAATGAGCATAATATACAGTACAAAGATTTTGGAACTTTTAATGAAGATTCATGTGACTATCCTTTATTTGCAAAAGCTGTAGCTAATTCTGTAACTAAAAAAGAGAGTGATAAAGGAATAATTTTATGTGGCAGTGGGATAGGAGTTTCAATCGCTGCAAATAAGATAAACGGTATACGAGCGGCTCTGTGTTATGACCCAAAACTTTCGGAAATGGCTAGGAAACATAATGATGCTAATGTATTATGTTTAGCGGGAAGATATAGTAGCTTCACCACTATTTTGGATATTGTAAAAATTTTTTTGAATACAAAGTTTGAGGGTGGTAGACACCAGAAAAGGATAGAACAAATAACAGAAATAGAAAATTGTCAAAAATACCAATAGGAGGACCTTAAAATGTCAGAAAATAAAAACGTTATGGTAATGGACCATCCGCTTATTCAGCATAAAATATCGCTTCTCAGAAATAAGGAAACAAGTTCTAAAGAATTTCGAGAACTCATAAGTGAAGTTACACGTCTTATGTGTTACGAAGCGCTTAGAGACTTACCATTAAAAGAGGTTGAAGTTGAAACGCCGATTACGAAAACAAGAACCAAAGTTTTAGCAGAGAGGCACTTGGCTTTTATTCCGATTTTAAGGGCAGGTCTTGGAATGGTAGAAGGAGTAATGAGCTTGATTCCTACTGCCAGAGTTGGGCATATAGGTCTTTATCGTGATCCGAAAACTTTAAGTCCTGTAGAGTATTATTGTAAGCTTCCGTGCGACATAAGTGAACGTGATGTTATAGTGCTTGATCCCATGCTTGCAACTGGTGGTTCTGCAATTGATGCTATTTCGAGTATAAAAAAGCAAAATCCGAAAACAATTAAATTTATGTGTATTTTATCTTCGCCACAAGGTATAGAATCTTTAACAAAAGTTCATCCAGATGTAAAAATATATTGCGCTGCAAAAGATACCGGCTTGAACGAAAATGGATATATAGTCCCGGGAGTGGGAGATGCAGGGGACAGAATTTTCGGAACAAAATAAAGTTATTTTAGGAAAAGGAAAAGTTTTTATATGGGAAATATAAAAGATGCTATATGGAGATTTGTAAAACATTATAGGAAGTATGCATTGTTTTTTTGTGATTTTATTATATGGAATTTATCATTTTATATTTCTTTTGCAATAAACAAAAACAGTTTGACTTTTATCACGGTTGATAATATTTTTTTGAAATATCTTTTAATGGTAAATATATGTTTTTCAATTGTCTTTGTTGCATTTAAACTTTACGATAAAATATGGAGATATGCAGAAGCAGAAGATTTTTTCTATGCTGCTTTTGCGACTTTTTGTGCCAATATATTGTTCTTTTTAATTACAATCTTAAGCTCTGTAAGAATGAGTCCGAGAATGTATTTTATATTTCTTATCACTTCTATGTTAAGCATATTTATGTTCAGAGTTTTGTATCGCGTAAACCGTCT
>CAMEMA010000098.1 GCA_945926705.1 uncultured Clostridia bacterium | reverse complement strand
ATCAAGAAAAGGTGGATCTTCTTCCGGCAACTGAGATAGACTTTTCTTCGCTTGGTGGGATATATTCGCAATCTGAACCGCTCAGCATTCAAGTGGGCGACACGGTTAAAGTTTTATGGGACAGTCAAGAATATGAATGTGTGGCTCAGTCGATGGCAACATTAGACCCGGAGGGTAATATTGGGACTCCCTCTGACGGTATTGTGTTTGGTAATTTATACTATGGACTTAAAGTAGATATTGATTCTCAGGACATTCCTTTTTTAGTTTTTGCCAATTATACTATAAGTGAACAAGGAGGAATTATTTCCGGATGCAATATTCAGCCCACAAGCGAACTTACAAATCCTATAACAGTAAATATTTTTACCGGAGGAGATAAAACCGTTTACCATAAACTCGATTTAAACTATTTACCCCTGTCTAGCAGCAATATATCCAAAGACGATAACACTATAATCACTTCAAAACCTTTATTAAATTACCTGCGCGCTAATCAATCTGATTGGGATGTCAGTGATAGCGATGACCCAAGATATATTCAAAACCGTCCTTTATACAGGGACTTATGGGGTACTACGACTAGTTTAAGTAGTAGAACCATAACCCTTGACGAAAATGGGATATATACCTCACAGGAGCAATTATACAATTTTAATGATATTTGGAACAATTCATATGGTGATATAAATCTTACGGTTTATTGGCACGATGGAACGTATAATTGTAAGCTTAGAAAAATTTATATAGAATGGACTAATGAGAATGGTGAACTTCAATACTACTCTTGTTTTGTATTTGGCAATGTTTCAGATATTGACAGTTATAATGATACTGCTCCATTTTTGATATACGCAGATTTTAACCCTGAAACTCATAAAATTGGAGAAACATATATTAAAGCTTATGACGGATTTACAGGTGATATATCGTTACAAATTGATATAGAATATAGATATTGGGGCTATTCTACTTTGGATAACAGGTATTTAAACATTAGTTCTTTGCAAGCTAATTGGAATGAGGAGAATAATTCAGCACCCAGTTTTATACATAATAAACCTTTTTATAGATATAAAACTAGTAATCATGATGGTATATCTGGTTTATTCGAATTAAGTAATGAAGGCACTTATGTCGCTTCGATTCCTTATCTCAATATAGATGAGAAATTAGTGGATAAGAAACCAACCAATTCCAGTAATATAACTATCAATGTCAAATGGAATAACATACTATGTTTTTGGAAATGTCTCAAGCATTGATAGTAATTACTCCGATACTGCACCCTTCTTAATTTATGCTAATTATAACCCACAGACTCACGAACACGGAGAAACATACATAGTTTCACAGGATGGTTCAACTGGTGAAGTCTCATATGAGTTTAGGTATTCATATAAATATTGGGGGTATCATAAACTTGATAATAAATATTTAAATTTATCAACAAATGTTTCTCAAGGTGATGATAGTGCCGTTACGGGCGATGCTGTTTATAATGCTATCCAATCTGCAATCGGCAACGCGTTAGGAGGTAGTTACTAATGGCAAGAACAGACACATTGATTAACTTTCTGACCGATGTTGCGGCGGCTATTAAGGCTAAAAAAGGTGATAGCACGCCTATTCCTGCGGCTGACTTTGATACTGAAATCACAAACCTACCGAGCGGTGACGATACCATGCTTATAAGCCTTATTGACCGAACAGCAACGAGTTTTGAAATTCCAGAGGGAACGACGATAATTGGCAGCTATGCATTTAGCAATTGCTATCACTTAACAAGTGTAACAATCCCAGATAGCGTAACGAGAATTGGCAGTAATGCATTTTCCGGTTGCTCTGTTTTAAAAAGCATAACAATACCGAACGGCGTGACAGAAATAAATTATTATACATTTGGCGGCTGCACCAGCTTAACTGAAATTGATTTTTCTACGCACACAACCATCCCAGCGCTTACCTCGACTACTGCTTTTGGTAATACTTCCGCAAGCCTCGTTATCAAAGTCCCTTTAACTCTTCTTGACGAATGGAAAGCGGCTACAAACTGGGCTACATACGCAGACAAAATTGTGGGGGTGTGATTATGATAACAACCGAAAATGTAACAATAGGCAACAGGCAATTCAAAAAGACCGTTTCTGATACATACCTAATTCGCAAGGTTGGCACAGACGAAATTTACTCTGAGGCTTACGACCTACCCGAAAAAGATTATGAATATGAGGAAACGGACGAATTGTTACCAAAAAATGATTTAATGTAAAAGAAAGGAATGATATTTAGTGGCAACTTATCTCACTTATCCGTTCAAAACCATGACAATTACGCAGTCATATACGGGTACATACTCGCATCTAACGCATACCACAGGTTATCCGAAAGACTATCCTATTGATGAAGCAGGTAAGGATACGGGCAGAGACCCTTTTTATGCAACTTGTAAACTCAAGGTTGTTAAGATTTACGGCGTTGGAAATCGTGGTACTAATACGGTTTGGCTTCAGTCGACCGAAAAAGTTACCTGTGCAAATGGTAAAACTGATTATGTTACTATGATGCTTATCCACCCCAACGATGATGACCTTCGTAGACTTTATGTTGGTAAGACATTCAATCCCGGCGATAAAGTTTGCTGGGAAGGTACTGACGGAGCTACCGGCAATCACATTCATCTTTCTGTAGGTCTTGGTGTTATGACTGACGGTGGATGGAATCAAAATTCAAAAGGAAAGTGGGTACTTTCGACCTCTCACGGCACTATTAAGCCGGAGGAGGCCTTTTTTTTTGACCCGAAGTTTACCAAAGTTGTTCAGACAAAGGGCATTGTTTTTAAGATATTGCCTACTGGCAAAAAAGGCATAAAGTATACCGCAGGAGATTACAAGGTGGTCAAAGTTGGCGGTGCCGGTGTGCTCAGAGTGCGCAAAGGTGCGGCAAAAACCTACGGCAAGGTCAAATTCAGCGAAATGACCAAGAGTGCGCAGGAGAAAATCCTCAAGCTTGCCGGGAAAAAGGTAAATGGCTATGTTAAAGGACTGACATTCACGGCTCTTGAGGTTAGGGGTAATTGGGGTAGAACTCCCTCCGGTTGGGTCAATCTTGATTACTGCAAGAAGATTTGAGGTGCGATATGTTGACTATATCAAAAATTGAAGGACATTATAACTCTCAGATTCTTGAGTTTAGTGGACTTTCAACAGATGAAAAGCCTACAGAGTATTTTGATTCACTCCCTATTATTAATGGGAGTGAATTTTTTGAAATTGATACTGGAAATCTTTTTAAATTTAATGGTGAAAACCATGAATGGGTATTACAATAGAGTGTCAGAAACAGTGACAAAGGGAGAAACGGGTACCTAAACTGAAGAGATATAATAAAGAAAGGTTGATTACATATGGATACAAAATCAGTTTGGGATTTTTTGTCCGGAATATCGGTCGGACAGATAGTAGCTTGGGCTTCTGTACTTATAGCTATTATTACTGCCCTTTGTGCCGGTACTATCAAACTTTACAAAGTATTTACTAAGTATGAAGAAATTAAAAGAAAAGATAGAGAAGAACAGAAAATAATTGAGAATCATGATGCAATTCTAAAAAAAATAGAGGATATTTTAAAAGATATTCAGGCTTCTCTTGCCGAGCAGAAAGAGGTTAATTTAAAACAGATAAGATATACTATTGTTCATACTTGTGAGGATGCACTTGAAAAAGGAGAAATTTCAAGCAGTAAATTAAATTCTCTTGAAGAAATGTATGAAGAATATGTTGATATTTTTCATGGAAATGGGTATGTGAAAACCCTTATTACAAAAGTCAGGAAAGAAGTTAAAATCGTTGGCAAATATGATGCATAATGTGAATAAAAGAATTATTTTAAGTACAAGCGGCTGTTTTAGTGTGACAGCCGCTTTCTTCATAATTGGAGATGTATATGGATATTATAGCAATCGTTAAAGGACAAAAAATGAGACTTGCCGCCAATAATAGTTGTTATATTTCCGGGTCTAACGGGTTTGTTAGATTTAAGTTTGAATTATCTGATGAGTGGAAAAACCGTCCTATAATTGCTATGTTTGAACAAAATGGGAAAATATTTTCTCAAACGGTCACTGATGGTTATACTTTTCTTCCATCTGATATTTGCGAAGGAAATTGCGATATGTCCCTATTTGGTATTAGCGGAACTATTTTTGCGACAACAAATCGTGTCCCTCTTATTATTAAGAACGACATTTCAAATATGCTAACAAATTAATAAGGAGGTGCCTATGGATATTTTAGTAACTGTCGAAGGACAGAA
>CAMEMA010000097.1 GCA_945926705.1 uncultured Clostridia bacterium | reverse complement strand
GGGCGGCGAGCGTGCGGGGTTAGGTTTTGCGGTTATGCAAAGTTTTATGGACAAGCTAAAAGTTATATCAAAACCGGGGAGAGGAACTACCGTTACATTACAAAAATTTATAATTCGCAGAACAGTAAAAAATGAAAGATAATAGCTCTTGTAGTATAAATATTGAAGAACACTTTGGGCTAGTCCATTCTTGTGCACAAAGATTTAAAGATAGGGGAATAGATTATGACGATATATTCCAATCTGGTTGCATAGGTCTTACTAAAGCAGCCAAAAAATTTGATTTTTCAAAAGGTTTTAAATTTTCTACATATGCAATTCCGGTAATATTGGGAGAAATAAAAGGTTTATTTCGAAATAATAATTCTATCAAAATAAGTCGTAAAATTAAAGATTTCAGTTTAAAAATAAAGTGCAAACGTGAAAACTTTATTAAACTTTACCAAAGAGAGCCTACAATAAATGAATTGTCAGATTGCTTAGGAATAAAACGTGAACAAATCTTGGAAATTCTAGATATTTGTCAATCCCCTTTGTCTCTGGATTCAAATGGTTATGATAATAATTATTCTAAAGAAGTACCTATATCTTTTGAAGACGAAAAAATTTCCATTAAAATTTCAATACGACAAATACTAAATTCTTTTTCTTTAAAGGATAAAAATATAATTTATTATAGATTTTTTATAGGTAAAACCCAATCTGAAACAGCAAATTATTTAGGAATGACTCAAGTTCAAATTTCCAGAAGAGAAAAGGTACTTTTAAATGAACTCAGAAAAAAATTGAAATAATTATAAGTAAGATGAGATTAAGACTATTTTTTTGAGTCTGTGGTTTATTCCGGACTTGCTTATAGGACTTTTATAAAGATTAGCTAACTCTTTCAATGAAATATAAGGATTATTCAAACGAAGTATTGCTGTTTCTTTTAAATATTCAGGTAACGAATCTAAGCCAATTGTATCTTTTATTTTCTGAATAGCTTTAATATGTTTACTTGAAGAAATTGTAATTTTAGATAAATTTGCAGTTTCAAAGTTAGTAGACCTATTTATATTGTTCCTAATTTCTTTTAATATTTTTGTTTGTATAAACTTTATAGCTGACTGCTGTGCACCTATAAATGTCAAAAAGTCAGTTATTTTTTCACTTTCTTTTAAATAAATCACATGATTTTTTCTTCTTTTTATATTAGATGGGCAATATCCTAGAACAGAACACTTTTTAAATTTTTCTATTAATAAATTACATAGTTCCTTACATACTGTATTAATTTCTAAATGATATTCGTTACTGGGGTTAAGTATACTTCCACAAACAAGGAAAGCTCCTCTGAAAAAGTCAGGATATGTAAATTCATTAAGCTGCAAATTAGTGTTTATATTTAAAATTTTTTCAAAAAAATTGGTGTTCTTAAATCTGATTACGTAATTAGTTTTAGATTTTGTTTCGGTTTCTTCTATAAGATATTCGAAATTTTTTTTATTCTTAAAACAATTAAGTAAAATTTCAATTCTGTGAATTACATCTTGGTTTTCAAAAGAAAAAACAGATTTTTTAATAAAATTTATATCAGAAAAAACAAATAAAGCAACAAGTTCAGATATTATTTGTTCTTGTGATTTTAAATCAATTAAGATAAGCTCTTTTTTTACTTCTCGAGAAAATGACACTTTTATTTTTCCTTCGTATTAAAAACTTATATTTCCTAAAGTTTTAATTTCGCATTGCAATAATACACCGGTTTCTTTATACACTTTATCTTTAATCAGCTTTATCAAATCACATACATTCTGAGCGGTTGCATCTCCAGTATTAACTATAAATCCGGCATGCTTTGTACTTACCATGGCTCCACCAACACTTTTTCCTTTTAGTTCGCATTTCTCAATCAAAGTTCCTGCATAATATCCAATTGGTCTTTTAAATATACTTCCTGCATTGGGATATTCAAGTGGTTGTTTATCTTTTCGTTTTGATATATTTTCATACATTTTAGCCCTAATAATATCAGCAGATTTCTCTTTCAATTTAATTCTCATTGACACGATTATAAAAGATTTATCTGAATAAAAACTTTTTCTGTAAGAAAAATTTAAATCTTTTTTACTTAATACTTGCAAATTACCGCTATCTGTTATATGCGTTCCCTCAATTATTATATCGGACATTTCATGCCCATAAGCTCCCGCGTTCATAAAAAGTGCTCCACCGCATGAACCGGGAATCCCCCAGGCAAACTCCAAACCCGAAAGGCTTTTTTTTAATGCTGTTACGCATACACGAGCCAGAGGAACGCCCGCACCACAGTTTATGATATTTCCGTTTTCTATAGTCAGTTCGTTACTTTTTTTAGCGAAACTTAAAACTATTCCACGAAATCCTTCATCAGATACTAAAAGATTTGTACCGTTTCCTAATATAAAAAATGGTATTCCTTTTGCATTTATGGCATCCAATAATATTTTTAAATTTTCAGTACTGTTTACATATATAAATAAATCTGCCGGTCCGCCAATTTTAAAAGAAGTATGTTTTTTTAATTCTTCATTTAACAGTGTTACGCAGCTCAGTTTATCTGCGAGTTTAATTATATCTAAGTACATTATTTAAAGTAATTTTTCGCCTCATCTTTCTAAGATTTAAATATCCCAAATACATTTTTCTAACTTAGGGTTTTCAGATTTCGGATATTCCATACCTAAATTTATGAATAATTCTCTTGCGGCATTGTATCCTAATTTTCTTTGACGATTATTCATTGCCGCTACTTCAATTATTATTGCTAAATTTCTTCCGGGTCTTACAGGAATACTTATAAAAGGAACTTTTACTCCTAATATTTGTGTATATCTATATTCTGCACCCATTCTATCATAATTTTTTTCGTCTTTCCAATTTTCCAAACTTACCACCATATCTATGGTTTCATTAAGTTTTACAGCACCTATACCAAAGATTCTCCTGGCATTTATAATACCTATTCCTCTTACTTCTATAAAATGACGAATATTTTCTGGAGCAGAACCTATTAAAGTTTGTTTTGGAATTTTTCTAATTTCTACTAAATCATCAGCTATTAATTTGTGTCCTCTTTTAAGCAATTCTATTGCTGTTTCGCTTTTTCCTACACCGCTTTCTCCTACAATTAAGATACCTTCGCCGTGTACATTTAAAAGCCCTCCGGAGCGTGTAATCCTTGGTGCCAAATGAATATTCAAAAAAGGGGAGAGTTCGCCAGTAACTTCAGCTGCCGTTTCTTTGGAAGTAAGTATAGGTATTTTATATTTTTGTGCGACTTCCAATATTTCTTTTCTAGGTTCTATACCATATGTTACTATAAGTAAAGGAGGGAGCAGAGAAAGGATGGCTTCAACAGATTTATAAACTTCTTCTGAAGATAATGTAGACAGAAAATAATTTTCACTTTCACCCATAATCATAACTCTTTTATTATCGAAATGCTCTAAAGGACCTATTAATTCCAACCCCATACGATTAATATCTCGAGAAGTTATCTTAACTGTTTTAGAGTCCTTTGGCATTAATGCGACATCAAAAGAAAGCTCACGTATTATATCATCTACTGTAATGTAAAATCCTGTGCTCAATATTAACCCTCCATTGTTATTCTTTGTCGTTATTATAACATACACTTAAAGATGAGTAAATGATTATTATAATATAAAAAAATATCCCCGACAACTTAGTCATCAGGGATGCAAAACAAGTTATTATATTTACAATTAATGGTTGTTATTAACTAACTGGGCTTATTTTCCCTTAAAGTCACTATTGACTACATTTTTAAATACAGGTTTAAACCCAATAAAACTGCTACTCCTATAACACTTTACTCCCATTCTCCTAAATTATAATTTTATTTATTATACCCTTTACAGAGTACTAATATACATAATTGTTCTACTGTTTCGTATGACGCATCTTTCAAAATATTAAATAATTTTTTTACTCTTATTCCTAATTTTCGAGTAATATTAAAAAATTCTTTTATCGAAAAATCAAATGTATTTTCTTTTTGAATAATGTTACACAATTCTTTTCCCGAGGAATCGCTTATCTCTTTTTGAACAACATCACATAATTCATTGTATAATTCTTCTGCTTTGCTTTTGTATATATTGTCAACTTTGTCTTCTTCTTTGGTTTCCTCTTCAGATTCTTCTTTAGATTCTTCTTTGGATTCTTCTTTAGATTCTTCTTTGGATTCCTCTTTAGATTCTTCTTTGGATTCCTCTTTAAATTCTTCTTTAGTTTCCTCTTTAGATTCTTCTTTAGATTCCTCTTTAGATTCCTCTTTAGATTCCTCTTTAGATTCCTCTTTAGATTCCTCTTTAG
>CAMEMA010000096.1 GCA_945926705.1 uncultured Clostridia bacterium | reverse complement strand
TTATTGTTTTTGCCTTTGCAGGCGATTCAACAATTACTAAATTTTTCATAACATTATCCATCCATAATAAAAAGTGTCAGAATAATTATATACTACAAATCGAAAAGTAAATACAACATTATTTATATATTTAAACTGTAAATACTACCAGAATAAGCTTTTATTAACCCTGTAAGCTCCATTTCGGTCAAAATGGGAAGTAAATTTTTTATTGATATTCCGGACTCACGACTTATATCGTCAATATGCATATCTCTGATTTTTAAAAAATTATATATTTGTTCAAATTCGGGCGACAAATTTTTAGGTGTTTTCGTTGATTCTTTTTTTATTTTTTTATTATTTGATTTTTTGACTTTTTTATTGGATAAGTCAGCAATCGGGAATGTATTTTCTGAACTTTTAATTGCCTTTTCCAAATAATCTCTCCATATATTTTTCAGAACGGGTTTATTTTGTTTTTCGCTGACTAAAACATTTTGATTAATTTCTTCTTCATAAAGTTCCTCATCCAAGATATCAACATGCCTTGGTTTTAAATCAAAATCTTCATCTGAAATCTCATCAAAATCATGGTTAATTTTTTTCAATTCTTCCAAATTACCTTTATTTTCATATTCAAACATATTATTTATAAAATTTGAATTATCCCGATAATTTTGAGCATTATCAAATGTTTCTTTTATATTTTCTGAATTCTTATTTAAATTTTTTTCAAAAATCTTGTCCGAACCTGAACTATTCAATTTCCTCATATAATAACTGTTCAAAACGTCATCCGCACACGTAATTACCTGAGCTCCATCTTGAATTAGCTTGAGAGCACCTTTAGCTAAAGGACTTTTTTCATTCACCGGAACAACAAAAACATCTCTGTTTTGTTCATTTGCTAAATTTGCCGTTATTAAAGAACCACTTTTCTCTCCTGCTTCTATAACTATGGTACCCAAAGAAAGACCGGATATTATTCGATTTCTCATAGGAAAAGTATAGACAGAGCTGGGATAGTCCGGAGGATACTCTGAAACAACCGCTCCGCTTTGAGATATTTTTTTCCTAAGTTGAGAATTTTTCAAAAGATAAGGATAATTGATTCCGCATCCCAATACGGCAACGGTTTTCCCTTTTGCATGAAGTGCTCCTTCATGAGCTGTGCAATCTATTCCAAGCGCTCCTCCGCTTATAATTGTTGCTCCTTTATATGCCATATCTTTAGAAATATCAAAAGCCATTTCTTTTCCATATCTCGTAGCAGAACGAGTTCCCACAATAGAAATTGGCAAATCGGAATTTAAACAACTTTCATCCCCCTGAATATACAAAACACAAGGAGGATTTTGAATTTCTCTTAAAAGTGTCGGATAAGAGCTACTGTCCAGGGTTATTATCTTATAATTAAGCGCATTACATTTTTCTATTATTTTTTCAGAAAATTCTAAATTATTATTTTTTAAACTTTCAATTTCTTTATTTGTAAAACAACCGCAAAGACGCCATTCCATTTCGCCTGCACTATAAAAATCTTTTATATTTTTATAAAGCAACCGAACAGTTCTCACTTTATGACTTCCATACCTTAAAGAATTTTGCAACCATATCCAATACTTATTCATTTATTTTATTCCCCCGATTCATTATTTCCCAAATTGAAATTCCTGCAGCAACGGCTACATTTAACGACTCCGAGTCTTTATTCATAGGGATGGTGATTTTTCCAAAACATATATCTAAAGCTTCATTACTCAATCCATTGCCTTCATTTCCAAGAATAATACCACATTTACCGCTAAATTTTGTTTGTCCTACAATAAATGAATCATTTCGAGGAACTGTGGCATATATTTTGAAACCTTGATTTTGCAGACTTGTTATAAATTGGGAAGTGTTTTCAAAAAAACATATATTTAATCTAAATATCGCACCCATACTTCCACGTAAAACCTTAGGGTTATAAACGTCACAACCAGACGATGAAATAGCTACATTTTTTATTCCAAGCGCATCACAAGTTCTCAAAATACTGCCAAGATTAGAAGGATTTTGGATATTTTCGAGCAAGACAATTCTATCAATTTCTTCTATTCTTATTTGAACGCTTTGCGGTAACTCGCAAATGCAAAAAATTCCTTGAGGAGTATCAGTATCCGATATTAACTTTGATATTTTTTCGCTTATGATAAAATTTTTTTCAGACACTTTACCGATACAGGATATAATATCTTCAAATTTTTCAAAAAATTTTTGAGTATAATAACACTCCGATATATGGTTGCCACTCTTCAATACCTCTTCACACATCCTCAATCCTTCAACCAAAAAACAATTTTCCTGTTTTCTGAATTTGGAAGAAGACAATATTTTTTTTGCTCTTTTTATGTAAGCATTGTCTTTACTCGTTATTTCAAAAGTCATTTAAAAAATCCTTCTTTACAAAAAATTTACGTCCGGAAATAAATCCGGGCGTAACTCCTGAATTAAAAACTATTTGACTTGTTGTACAAGCTTTGCAAATCCTTCAGAATCGGATATTGCAATTTCTGAAAGCATTTTTCTATTCAAACTTATTCCGGATTTTTTAAGTCCATCCATAAAAGTTGAATAATTTATACCATTTATACGGCATGCAGCAGAAATTCTTGTAATCCATAGCCTTCTGAAATCACGCTTCTTCTGGCGTCTTCCTATGTAGGCGTAATTTCCTGACTTCATAACTGCCTGTTTCGCCATTTTAAAATGTTTGCTCTTAGCTCCCCAATAACCTTTTGCAAGTTTTAAAACTTTTTTCCTTCTTTTTCTGGTTACAACCGCACCTTTTACACGTGCCATTATATTTACCTCCAATTAATGGTATTTTTAAAATTCAATAATTTAAAATTTATAATTAAAAACTATATGGCATTAAACTCATAATTTGCATTGTGTTGGTTTTATCTACAACAGCAATGCTCCTTAAATTTCTTTTTCTCTTTCTTGTTTTCTTATTAAGAATATGACTTTTATTAGCGTGTGCTCTTAATATTTTTCCCGAAGATGTAGCTTTAAAACGTTTTTTAGCTCCACTATGAGTCTTTAATTTGTACATAATACTAGGAAACACAATTCGGTAAATCATAAATACCTGTATTTCCAATTCACTACCTTTCTTTTTTAATTTTATAAATTTCAAGATTAAAACCAAAGTATTTCAGAAATAAACTTCATTTATTTTTTCCAAAACAATCCTAAACGGAATCAGAATTTTCCGGATTAATGTTTTCAATAGTCGAAGGAAGTTCTTTATTTTCCAAGTTAGCATTAACACTGTCAACAGTTGAAGGAGATCCTTTCTTATTTGACTCCGCATTTTTATCGGTTTTGGAACTCTGAGGTTTTACGTTAGCTTTTGCTAAAAGGAATACAGTCATGGAACGTCCCTCCAATTTTGGTTTTGGAGGTTTGTCAAGAGTTGCAAATTCAGAGCAAGCATCTGCAAATCTATTAATTACATTTGCTCCAACTTCCGGATGAGTTACTTCTCTGCCTTTAAATCTCAAAGAAACCTTTACTTTATATCCTTTGCCCTCAATAAACTCCCTTGCACGAGCCACTTTTGTTTCAAAGTCATGAACGTCAATATTTACAGAAAGTCTAATTTCTTTTACTTCTATAATTTTTTGATTTTTCTTGGATTCTTTCTCTTTTTTGGCAATCTCAAACCTGTACTTTCCATAGTCTATAATCTTACATACCGGTGGTTTTGCATTTTCAGCAATTTTAACAAGATCTAAACTCGCTGCAGCCGCAATATCCTTGGCTTTTTGTATTGTAACAATGCCTAATTGCGTACCATCGGCATTGATTAGCCTAACTTCTTTATCTGTTATCATGTCGTTAATCTGAAGTTCCTTATTGCTAATATTCAAGCACCTCCACAAATTTATTAAAATACAAAAATATTGTATGAATCAAATCTGTGACTCATACAATAAATTCCAAAAACAGCTTAAAATAAGCTGTCCAAAAATTATTGACCCTTAGAAAACCTTATTTCTAAAGGTGAGAACAAATTTGCTCCACTTTATTCTTCCAACATATTTTACTTTATTTATAAAATTATGTCAAGACCACTATAAAATATTCAATTTCAGGCTTTAACAAACTTAAATTTTTGTGCGTTGGTGCCATTGGGTTCCCAACATCTTATATTGGTTCCGGAACTAGAATTTGCAGCTTCTACATCCGCACAAAGATTGTTACAAGCGGAAACAATGTAAAAATATCCCTTTTCGGCCGGTATTAAATACCACCTTTGAGCCAACGACCCATTTCTTGAATACTGCCATATATTAGTTCCGGCTTGTTTACCCGATTCTTTTACATCCATTCTTT
>CAMEMA010000095.1 GCA_945926705.1 uncultured Clostridia bacterium | reverse complement strand
AAAGTTGCAAGAGCCCCCGAAATGGTGTTTAATTTAAACAGCTATAAATTTAACAATGAACATAAAATAACAACTTCCGAATATTCTCTTAATCAGATATATAAGTGTATTCAGCAGTTAAATGATTGTAACGATAAAAAAGAAAATAATATGTATGAAGCACTGCAAAATATAAACGCAGATAAAGATGTTATACAGTACATCAGAGATTTATACAGTATTAATAATTTAGCGTTTGAATAAGGAGAAATTTATGGCTTTTGAAAAACTTTTATACTTTGATACAGAAACAGGGGGTTTAAATCCAGAATTAAATCCTGTTTTAAGTTTATCCGGATGTATTTATAATTTAAACAAAGATTTAGGACAATATGAATCTGAAGAATTCAACTTTTTTACAAATCCTCCGTCCGATTATGTAATAGAAACATCTGCTTTGACTTTGAATAACATGACATTAGATTTTATCAGACAACAGGAATCTTACTCACAAACTTATGAAAAGCTTGTAAATTTATTTGATAAATATATAGACAAATATAACAGGAGTGATAAATTTATGTTGATAGCTTATAAGAGTGATTTTGACGTTTCTTTTTTAGAAGCGTTCTTTAAATATCATAAGAATAATTTTTTATTCAGTTATATCAGTCATTACACATTGGATGTTTATGAACTTGTAAAACATATTTATTATCTTTATAATCTTCCGCTTGAAGATTTAAAACTAAGTACGGTTTGTAAATATTTCGGCATTGAGCACGAAGCTCATACATCTATAGGTGATGTACATGCTCTGTTACAGTTATATAATAAACTAACAACTACATATATGAAAGGGTTTTAGCCATGAGTTTAAATCAATATGAAAGAAGATTAAGAGATCATTTGGCAGGACATACGGATTCCGTGTTTGAAAAAATTATGTCCGGAGAGGATTTATCTGCACAATATCCGAATGAAACAGCAGCTTATAATAATTATAAGTTTAAGTCAGAAAATGCAAATGAATCGGCAGGGTATAAAAGATTAAACGACTGAGGTTAAAATGAATAATATAGAGATTTTAATGAATAAGTATCAAAGCAGGGTAATAACGGAAGCTGAATTAAGTGAACTCCAACAGCTTTTAAAACAGAAGTATTATGAAGGTACTCCCGTAATTTCGGATGAACAATATGATAATATGTTTAATCTGAATACTGAACCTATAGGATATAGTGTTAATAAGTCATCTTGGGGTGTAGCTAAACATTTATACAGAATGGGGTCTTTACGAAAGATAAAAACTTATGGAGATGCCGTAAAATGGATGTCCGATAAATCTGATGTTGTTATAGAACCGAAATTAGACGGATTATCAATTTGTTACTATTATATCAATGGTGTTTGCACATCTGCTGTTTTAAGAGGTGACGGAATATCAGGAGAAGATATTTTTGTAAATGCCAAAAAATTTAAAGGTTATATAGAAAATGTCAGACCCGATATTAAAGCTGTAAGAGGTGAAATAGTTATATCTTTATCAGATTTTGAAAAAATTAAAGATGAGTACTCAAACAGGAGAAATGCGGTTGCCGGGATTTGTCGCAGACAAGACGGAGAATTTTCAGACTTATTAACCTTTTTTGCTTATGATGTACAACTTGAAAATGCCGTTAATAATACTGAAATAAATAACATGCAATTATTGTATGAGCATAAATTTAACGTTCCTTTTGTTTATAGTGAATTATCCGAACAATTATATTTACAATTAGCCGATATGAGATTAAATGCCGAACCTTTTCAAATGGACGGTTTAGTTTTAAAAATAAATGATATAGATACGCAAAACAGATTAGGACTTAAAGATATGCGTCCGCTAGGACAGATAGCGTTAAAGTTTCCTCCTGTTTCCGAAGGTGGTGAAACAGTTCTAACAGGTTATGAATGGAATGTCGGTTCAACAGGTGCAGTCATTCCGAAAGCTCTTTTTAAGACAGTAGATTTACAAGGTTCAAAAGTTTCTAAAGCTGCTATGGGTTCTTTTCAACAGGTTATAGAGATGAATATGGGTATAGGTTCTAAAATTCTTGTAAAGAAAATGGGGGATGTTATTCCGAAAATTACAGATGTTTTGGAAAGGCAAGGAGTTCCCGAAATACCGACAGCATGTCCTGATTGTGGAACTACATTAATAAGAAGGGGAGCAAATTTGTTTTGCGATAATCCTCAATGTCCTCAAAAGCTTATAGCTTCTTGTAGTCATTTTGTAAAAGCTTTAAAGATTAAAGGTTTGGGAAATTCATTTGTAGCAAAATTAGTAAAGAATAAAGTTATAAATAATCCTGTACAAGTCTTATCTTTAACACCGGATATTTTGGTAAAAGGTGTTCAAATGTCGGTTACAAGAGCTTCCAATACGGTTTTATTAATTAAGGATGCGTTAAGACAGTTATCTGTTAATAATATTTTAAATTTATTTTTAATTAACGGTATTTCTGCCAAAGCTTATGATATAATAAGTAATTATATAAAGGATGACGTCCTTAAATTGTTCAATATTACCAAAGAGATAAGTATCCAACTGTTAGGAGATTCAAAAGGAACAGAATTGTTTGAATTTATACAAAAAGAAAAAGATAACATTTTGTATGTATATCAGTATAAATTAAGTTTAGAGCATTCATAGGGAGACTAAAAATGCCAAAATTGTCAAATAAATATACGGTGTTGGGTAAAGCCGTAAATAAGAGAGTTTTTGAGTTACAGAAAATATACTTGGAAAAAGGACCCTGCTCGGTAGAATTCTATAATCAGGTTAATTCTCTTATTTTATATGAGTTAAAAAAGCATGTTCATCAATTTTCGGAAGAATTGGTTCAGCATGTTTATGACAGAATATTTAACAGAATTGTGCCAAAGTTAGATGAGGACGGTCAATATCGCTGTTTTTACTATCACCCTGTAAGTCATAGGAAGTTACCCGGATATGACCCTGAAAGAACTAATATCGGAAGTTATATAATGCGGGTAATTAATTGGAGCTTCGTACATTATAACTATCATCAAAATAAACATAATTCACAGCTATTGTATAATGAAGAATTAGAGAACTATGATAAATATGCTATATATGATAATGACAGGTCATATAATTTTAAATTATTGAATATGGAAAAATCGGATTTAACACAGGATATAGTGAGTTTATTAGCATGGACGGCAACGACAACAAAATAAATAAAATTTATGTCAGAGTAAACAGAAGTACAATAGCTTTATATATTTTGCATAAGTTATTGGGCATAGATTTTTTAAAGCTAGTTTGTTTATATGAAGTTTATAAAGAGGATATTTTCTTTTTATTTATGATTTTAGAAGGTACAAATGTAGTTTTTGCAGATAATACCATTAAATTTTTAGATAAAACGGAATTGACTAAACTGTTTGAACGCGCAGAAAATATTCATAAATGGCTTTTATACAAAACTTCAAATGTAAAAAGATATGACATAAAGATATGTAGAGAACTTGAGAAAATATATCAAAAAGGACAGTTTATAATAGAGAAAGAAGAATGCATAATTCCGGAGAAAAAGCTTTAATATTAGATGAATTATTTTCTAAAGCAACATTTTTTATTCAAAATACTAAAATGATTGAGAATTCTGTTACGGAAGCATTGAAGTATTTGGCTAAAGAGTTGAAAAAACCTGTTAGTCCTAATCACGTTATGGAGATATTTAAACAGGTGATGGAACTTCACAATAACGGATTAAATGTTATTAATTCTATTATAGAGAAGTTTCCTCTGGAAATGACTGTACAAGAGTTACAACTGCTTCAAGATTTCAGGTCTTTATCGGATATAAACAAATCTACCGTTATAAATTTTTTAAAATCAATAAAGAAGGTTAGTAATGAATCACAATGATATTGTAAATATTTCGGAACCGAAAAACTTATTGGATGTTCTACAAAATGCTGCTAAAGAATCCATAGAAGCACAGAGAATGAAAAAGTCTTTATTAAAGATAATGGCTGATAAAGATTATTTTAGTTTACTTAATTTGGAAGATCAGATTAAGGTTGTTAAGTTGATTTCGTCAAGTGAAAAAGATGCCATGAATTTCTTATTGGATTTTTGCAGAATAAATGCGAACATAGAGGGCATGTCTGATATTCTCCGAATTTTATTGTCTAATCAATCCTTAAATATCACTAATAATACTTTAGCTATAGAAACTTCAAAACCTGTTTCAGATGGTGCAACCGATAAAGCAAAGTATATTCAGTCTTTAATCTTTAAATCTATGGATGAAAAAAGAAATATTGTAAGAGGTTTAGACAATAATGACATCTGATATATTTTTAGGAATAGATAACGGTAAAAGTGG
>CAMEMA010000094.1 GCA_945926705.1 uncultured Clostridia bacterium | reverse complement strand
CAAAATTATTGCCCATGTTATTGCCCATGCCGCCGCCAAAATTATTGCCCATGTCATTGCTCGCATCGTCGCCGGAGTCATCGCCCATATCGTCACCTGAATCGTCGCCGGAGTCATCGCCCATATCGTCGCCGGAGTCATCTCCGAAATCATCTGAATCTTCGTCTTCATCCTCATCTTCATCCGGACGTTGAGTATATTCGTCATCAATATCTTCATCTTTGATGAACGTTTCAAAATGAAGCTCTTTTTTATGTTCGTAATGTGCGCTTTTTAGATAAATAGTTTCGACTCTCTTTTTGGGCTTATGAATATTATCAGAATCTATTGCAACAGGTCCTACAACATAAAAAACCGATAATTTATATGATTCTCCAAACATAGTCCACACTTTTCCTTTTTCTTCCATGTTTATTGGAAGCATGGTAACAGGTACATTTTCTACGGGAGAACCGGCATTGTCAGGCATATAGCGAGCGGGAATTGTAGGGTTGTCCTTAAAAACTTGTATTATTTTTCCTATTATTTTTGCTTCATCCAGCGCTTTGGATTCAATTTCTGCTTTACTTCTTACTGATATAACATAGTTTAGTTCCACCATTGCAGGAGGATCTTGAACACTGCCATCGGGCAAGGTTTTGGGTTCTTTTGCAGTACCGCTTGTATCCTCTTTAATGTCATAAGGGTGAATACCGACTATATAATTTCCACGTTCCTTAGGGTCACAAATACCGATATTTTCAAATTTATCAACTGTTTCGGGAACCAGTTTGTCACGAAGCAGCCCCACAAGTCCTTTTCCTATGTCTGAAATAATAGTATATTTTGCCATATAAAAATCCTCCGTGATTAGTCTTTGTTAAGCTGATTTGGAATTGAAACATTAGCAACTTGAACCAGATTATTGTAGAATATAAAACACTCATTTTTCTGTAGATATTTGTAAGAAATGTCGTAAGCTTCAGCAAAAAATTCAACTGACATATATATGGTATCGTTAAAATTTAAAATAGGTACGGGCATGTTTTTAGGTTCATCATTGAGGTATGCAACATTTTTTCCGCTGACTATTTCTAAAATTTTATTTGGAGATTGTATTACCATTGTTGAGTTGTTGTACATATATTCAATATTTGCATCTATATACTGATATAAATCTTCTATAGCCAGAAGAACATGACCATCGTACATTATTGGAGCATGTTTCATTGTAAAGTGTCCGTTAAAAAATATGACTTGTTCCGGTAAAACTGTAGAAGCTTTTTTGCCAAGCTTTACAAATTCATCTGAACCTGTAACCAAAGCATCATATTCTTCAGGATTGTAATTTTGTTTTTCGTAAGATTCAAGTATAGTTACGGCAACACTTAATGCCTCTTGAGCGGTTTGGAATCTTTCTCCGTCCAGCATATCTTCATCTATGAGCTTACTTAAAATTATTACATCTAATAAACTTCTTTGCTGAACCGTCAGCGAACTTATATCTTTAATATCTACTAAGCTTTCTATTTCAGCCATGAGATCTTGTAATTTTTTGGCGTCTTCATCATTTAAAGATTGTAAAACTAAAAGTGCTTCGTCAGAAACAGCGCCCTTTAAATCTTCAATTATTGTATTAACCGATAAAATTTTTGACACTTGTTTATCAACCGATGCAACAGCGGAATTTTTCTTTTTTGATGCTTCAATTAGACTTTTAACGCTTTCCAATTGTTTTTTTAGTTCGTAATATGTTTTCATGTTTGATGCATATTCTTGAAGTGCCGTATTTCCGGAAAGTTTAGCTCTTTGAATTATTTCATCGAGTTTGTCCACTATGTTGTCAATGTTTCCTGAAATTTTTAAGTCTTCAATGATTTTATCTATTTCTTCAGATGTAAGTTTTTGCTCGGCGTCGTTGGAATATGACGAAGATTCTGAATCGCTGTCACTTTCCAATGCTCTGGCAATAGTATAAACAGTAAATCCCAGAACTACCAATAACACAGTAAAAGACAAAAAATTTTTACTAATTTTTTTAAATAAAACTTTAATTTTATCCATAAAAATTGATTCCTCCTCGATAAAACTATATTTGTTAATATTTTCTCATAAGTCTATGTGTTTTTCAACATTAATTTTATGTTATATAAACAAAAGAAAATTTAACAGTAGCAAATGTATTAAGCCGTCTACTTTTCAATAGATATATTTCACCTTGATTTTGTACAGTTGCATAATTTAAGAGGTTTGATTATAAGTAAACTGAAAATTAAATAATTATAGAAATTTTTAATATTTATATACAACAAATATATTTTGAATTGTAAAAGCAAATACTAGGCTTAAACAAACAAAAACCACCCATTCGGGTGGCTAAAATTTTTATATTAAAAGTAATGCAGTTAGAAGTTCGTAAGTTGTATAAGATTACCTTTTATGTCATTTTGTAGTTGTTCATCAGCAATCATTTTACCGGTTGTTTTGTCTCTAAAAAAACTCAAGTATCCGTCTTTTCCTGTAAGTTCACAAAATCTTGTTTCTGAATTCAAATTGGAGGGTAATTCGTTGGATGGGAATTTATAAAGTCCGAGTCTTCCCATATTAAGGTATTCGGGTACCTGATTGTTAACGTAGCCTTGGCGTGTTGTTGACCGTAAAATTAGATATTTTGTACCAGTAATTTGAACTAATGTACAACCTCCGTTTCCTTTCTTAAACACTATGTCTTGAGGCTGAATGTCCATGTTGAGGGAACCGCCGCTTGTTGGAGTATAATAATCATATTTTTGAAAATCTTTTCCAATTGGTTTAAATTTTACCATAAAAATCACTCTCTTTCATATAAATATTATTTGTATTTCGAAACACAAGTATATTATATACGTATAAATATATTATGTCAAGTAATTTTTATAAAAATAATATAAAATATTTAATTTAATAAATTTTTGCAAACAAAAACCACTCGAGAATGAGTGGAATGACAATATAGTATTAGATGAAATTTAAGCTTTATTTTCGCTTCCCAAAACATTTAAGATTTTATGTTCTACAATTGCTTGAATGGCGTCTCTTGCGGGCGAAAGGTATTTTCTCGGGTCGAAATTTTCCGGATTTTCAAAGAAAGACTTTCTTATTTTTGCCGTCATTGCGAGTCTTATATCTGAATCTACATTTATTTTACAGACCGACATTTTTGAAGCTTTTCTCAACATTGATTCCGGTATTCCTGAGGCTTTACCCAGTTTTCCTCCAAATTTATTGATTTCTTCCACCAATTCAGGAATTACACTGGAAGCTCCATGTAGAACAATTGGGAAACCGGGTAATTTTTTTTCAATTTTTTCCAAGATATCAAAGCGGAGTTCAGCTTTTTGTCCTGGTTTGAATTTATATGCTCCGTGACTTGTTCCAATTGCAACTGCCAAAGAATCTACATTTGTTTTCTTGACAAAATCATCTGCTTGGTTTGGATTTGTGTAAAATGAATCAATTTCCGTTATATTTATTTCATCCTCTATGCCGGATAAACTTCCGAGTTCTCCTTCTACGGTAACTCCATATTTATGAGCATATGCACTTACTTTTGCTGTTAACTCAACATTTTCTTCATAATTTAGTGAAGAGCCGTCTATCATTACTGACGTAAAACCACTGTCTATGCAGTTTTTACATATTTCAAATGAATCGCCATGGTCAAGGTGTAACGCAATAGGGACATTGCTTTCTTGTTCTGCTGCTTCCACAAGTTTTTTCATATATATTTCTCCGGCATATTTTCTTGCTCCTGAAGATGCCTGAAGAATTACGGGAGAAGAAAGTTTTGTTACGGCTTTCATTATTCCTTGAATTATTTCCATATTATTTACGTTAAAGGCTCCTACAGCATAACCTTCTTCATAGGCTTTTTTTAACATATTTTTAGTATTTACTAAACTCATATATACAACTCCTAAATAAATGTTTATTTAAACCATACTCTATAATTCAATGTATGTCAAAATACTAGATTTTAATCATGTATTTAAAAATATTTTAATTTTAATATAATTAAGTTTTATTTGGATTTTACAAAAAAGGATATAAATGTTAAATATTGTCTTGTATTCCCTTTTTTGAGAGAATATGTTAATATATATGCATAAATAAATTACAAGAAAGGTTGTTTCAGGTTATGAATCGAAGTTTTAAATTTATTTTATCTGCTGCATTATTTTTGTGCGGATGTAGTTTTGTACCAAATAAGGTAGATGCTACCGTAATTGCAACTCAAGAAAATTGCCCCTATAATTCTTGGATGAATTATACTGTCGAACAGGAAGATTCTAATATTTGTGTTAAATTTGGAGATGTCACTCCATTATACCTTGAAAAAAGAAAATTTGAAAAAATTAAAGGCGAAATATATCAAGACAACAATATAACTAGTTTTATAACAGAAATTTTGGGTTATTAC
>CAMEMA010000093.1 GCA_945926705.1 uncultured Clostridia bacterium | reverse complement strand
GTATATCACCTTGTCTTCCAAAAGTTCCCTTCATGTCTTCATCAGAAACAATAAATTTATCTACCATATTTTTTGCATAAATGTCAGCAAGTTCTTCAATGTCTGATTTTTGAAAAGCTGTCTTATTTAATGCTTGTTTAAATTCTTGTAAGACTTCTTTTTGTTTTAAATTATTTTCATTTCTAAATACTGTTGTAGTCACTATAAATTTCCTTTCCTTATTAACAGCTTACTATATTTTTTCCGTCTACAGAAGCTCCTAAGTGAGCCACATTCCACCATGCGTCTATATATGATTCATAATCACCTTTTTTATAATACTTAGACGTACTTAAGGCTGAGTGATTTAGGATATTGAAATATATTCTTCCTGTGGAGGGACACATATACCTAATGTAATTATCTGAATTAGTAGGATCTTCATATATTTGATAAAGACTTCCTCTAACATTGTGTCCTGCTTTCAAGGTTAAATTTTCTTTATCCAAATCAATTTTGGATTGAAGAATTTGCCTTATGTCATTATTCCTAATAGTATTAATGTCAGCTAATTTTAATTTTGAAAAATCTGAAAATTCTTTTTTTAAAACTTCCATATCAAAACAAGCATCTCCTTTATAATCACCCTTCATCATAATTAATAAGGAAGGATTATATGATGTACGATATCTAAGAGATAGACCCATGTGAGTTATTTCAACGTTTGACTTAATAAAATTAGTACGTTCTGTATCGTCTTTTATATTACAATATTCTTCAAATTTCCCTTGCAACGTTGCGATATCATCATAGAATAAGACTTCTAAATAAAAGTCGTCATAAAATGAGTTAATTAACTTATTTAAAGGTATTGCGACGTATGATCTACAATAGTCTATTTTTCCAGTTGCTTCATAATACTGCTTTTGGGTACGCATATTACAGAATTTAATTAGTTTTCTTTCTTCCTCTAAGGCTTCCATAAACGTGCGGATTATACTACTTTTGGAATTAACTTCAGGCACTTCTTGAAACATCCTGAGTTTTCGAGAATTCATTTCAATCTCATTCTCATAAGATTCTCTCACAAAATGTAAAGGTGTTTTACTTTCGTTTGACGTAAGTTCATTATTAAATAGACAATAAGAACCGTATTTTCCGACTTGAGTAAAAAATATTTCAGTGCAAGTATCCATGAGTTCTTTAAAATTTAGTCTTTTAAGTGACATCCTTTTAAATTTTTCCTTTCTTTTTTAATATTATAACATATTTATTCATTTTGAGTCAAGCAAATTTTTGAATTTTCTATGGAGAATATTTCATTTATTTCATTTGACAGAATACTTGTGTCGCCATTTTCTATAATAATACAAGAAGAACAGTTTTTCTTTCGATTACTTAATTTAATTTTATCACCTAACATTAATTTAAGAGATTTATTTATTTCGTCCCCAAAAGATATGTATTGAACCATAAAAGGTTTACTCAAACTACCTTCTTGGGCAGCTTCTAAGAGTTCTGTATCTGAAAGTTTATAGAATTTAGTATCTATAATAGTACCGTCCAAAGTAAAATTATTACTATATAAAGCTCTACGAAGAATAATAGAAGCCTCACCTATATTTTTTCTTTGTTTTCCTAAAATATCTGCGGTTGGTAATGTGCTTTCTCCCATTATACGAGCAGGATTGATGTTAGTTTTAATATCTCTAAAGTTCATATCTTCTGGAGCAGATAAATTATTAAAAGAAAAGTCAAGACTTTCTTTTGACGGTTTCCATAAATTAAGACTTTTCAATGTATCAAATCCTGTATTCTCTTTTTTAGGAACTTTTATATCAAATATTATAATAGACCCCATAAAAACTCTGGGCAAAACATAAAATATATGATGTAAAGTACATATTAAAAATTTGATTGGAAGGGCTAAGGAAATAATAAGAGAAAACAAGAGGTAGTTACCGAAGGACATTTCTTTTTCAGCTTTCTTCGTCATGCCTACATCATATTCAGCTATTCTTTTTATTCTTTTTGTTAAAGGTAAATAAAATTCTTCCATAAATTATTACTTTCTTTTTTTACTGCTTACATTATATTATTTTATACTACTTGGGTACATATTTAATAATATTATACCACAAAAGAGGATTAATTTGCAAGTTTTGTTTTAATTGTACTTAACAGAATGAAAACAACTGTTACAAATTAAGTACCCTTTAGTATATGGATTAATAGAAAAATTATCTTCAACTACATAGCATTTATTATCTTTGTAGTCTGCATAAGTAAAAGCATGCTTATTATTACATAAAGCACACGTGTAAGTAATCCCTTTTTTTAATTGTTCTATAATTGGAATTTTACTATCGTAAGAATATTTATCAAAGTCTTTATGTCTGTAAGCTCTTAAAGAAAGATATAATGATGCTAATTCTTTCCAATGATAAATTACTTTTGTATTTTTAATAATATATTTAGCCGCTTCACTTCGAGCAGGTTTCTTATCTTTGCTGAAAGATATATAAAATAAGGACGGATCGTTACCTTTAACTATGTAACACTTAATTTTTGGTTTAATCCTATGAGCTAATAAATTATAATCTTCTTTAAATGATTCGTAGCTTACATCATCACTTAAAGCCCCTACACTATTATAAAGGTTAGGGGCTTCATAGTTTATTAATCCACTTTTTCGTATTTCTTTAGGCATTCTTAGTAATAATATCCTTCAAACATTGAATATAACCGCTTAAAAATAAAAATTCAGCATTCTCGTCTGACGTTCCTTTGTTTTGCTCTAAGATTGTTCTTAATTCATTGTGCCTTTTTTGTTTTTCAATTAAAACATCAGAGAGTCTTTTCATAAAGTCATTTGTTTTTTTAACAAGAACAGAGTTTATGGTTTTCCATGCTTCAACTTTATTTGCCATGTCTTTTTTAGTTTCTTGCTTTTCTTTATTTGATTCTAACATTAGAAAATCTTCCACCTTCCTATTTTACCTGTAAACGGGAACATTAAAATACCAACAATGAAATTAAGTATAATAAGTCCCAAAAAACATAAAAATGTACTCATAGTAATCACGCTTTCATTTTACCTTAAAATTTAAACCAAGTCAACTGTTTAGTAAATTTGCTTCTGAACTTCCATGAGTTTATTAGAGAGTTCAATTCTAAGTCTTTTAAATTTTGCTCTATCAGGACTTGAGAAAATATAATGATCTTTTTTATCTAAGTCTTCTTTTATATTTTTTAAACTTTTAACAAGTTCATTACACATGTATTCAATATATTTAATTTCTTCATTTGTTAGCTTTTGCATTTAGAACCTCTTTCATAATGTAAACTTTTTTCTTATTGTTATTTAATGTACCTAATTTAATGGCTTTTTCGTGATTTTCTACATAAATATCTATATGGTTTCCTTTAATAGCTTCTCCAATATCTTCAGCTACAAAATATCCAATTCCTTCAATATAAACTATGGAATGTAAAGGAATTACTTTAGGGTCCACCGCAATAGTTCTTCCTTCTTTCGGGTAATATCCTGTAAAAGTTTTCCCTTTCTTCTCATTTCCTGTGCATTTTTTACAATGACAGTAATGAGTAATGGAGAAATCACCCACACATACATAAGGGATTTCTGTTTTCTTTATTTCTGTAATTTCTTTTTTAGCTTCTTCATGATATAGTTGAATTAAAACAAAAAGTATAATGATTGCAATATACAAAAGCCAATAAAGAAAATTACAATCTTTAATAAATCTATTTAATTTATTATTCATTTTAGTTTGCCCTTCTATAATATTATTTTAATAATCCAAGTAAATTTTGATTATTACATGAAAGACAATCATATTGTACTTTGAAGTATTTGTCAAGATTTTCTTTCATTTCAGTTGGAAATTCTTCACTTGCTTCTTGGGGAGAATTTAACCACCCACATAATCTTCCAGCTTCTACGTTTAAGGCTTTCATAAATTCAATATCAAATTTTATATGAACATTTCCATTTTTAAAGACTTTATACTCCATGAAAGGTTTATTTGGTTTATCCTCATAGTAAACGTAAGTTTTAGAATTAAAAGATTTGGGAGTATCAAAATTCCTACTCGCCATAAAGCCAAGATTTTTTGCAATCGTAATGATATCGTGAACATAATCAGCTAAGTAAGTATTATGATTTTTAAATCCACAATTATTCTCTCTAATATTGCCGTACCAATCAGTATCACAAGTTTTTTGTGTAACTATTCTGTAATTTAAAACAAAATGAGAAACTTCTTCATCAAATCTATCGGGTCTGTATTTATTTAATCTAAATACTCTCTGATTACTTTTATATTTAACAATATTTTGTGGGTTAGTAAGATCATTATAGAAAGTCAACAACTGTTCGTCGTAGTAATCTTTAGAGTGCTTTAAGATATACATAGTAATCATCCATATATTTTCCATGGTAAAGTCTACAGTTGAAAGTCGTTTGAAATTTTCAAATATTTTTCTTCGAGAGCTTGTTGTAAGTCTATCTGTGATTTCTTCAAGTTGATTTATAGTTAAAG
>CAMEMA010000092.1 GCA_945926705.1 uncultured Clostridia bacterium | reverse complement strand
TATTTTCCTTTACAATATGGTCGCTGGCTAAGCGACTTTACGGTAAATGATAATTTAGCGGCTTAACCTGCTAAACGTGAAAGTAATAAATCAGATAGTTCTTTAAGTCGTACAATTTCACTTTTGTTAGCCGTTATGGTTTCATATACCGCTTTTGCTTTATCATTAAATGCTTCAATTTGCTCATAATCGGGTTTTGCAACTTCGATATTGTTCAAAATCTCCTGTGTAAGTAGTTGCTGACCCGTACCAACGTGGTGATTGAACAGGTTAAGACTTTTCAAGAGGAAGTAATCAAAGAACTCATCCTTTGAAAGCTTTGATTTGGCAAAAATGGCGTTATCACTTACCCAACAAATTCCTTGTTCAAGGTAAACGCTTCCGCAGTATGCACCAACACGACCGACAAGAATAGCATTTTCGATATTGTATTGGTCGGTGTAGGACAAAACGCCGTTTCCGCCATAAACCGGAATAGTACCATCTGTCTTAGGACGAGATTTTCCGTTTCCAAAAGACATTAACTCACTTAATTTAGAACGTTTTGCGGTCTTTTTGGGGGAAAATGTGTCAAAGAATACTGCTGTCAGCATTGCTACTAAATTATCATTTATCTGCTTTTTCAAAGCAATTCTATCAGTTATTGCTTTATAATTATTTACAATTCTTTTCTGTTCTCCGATAGAGGGAACTGGTAATTCTACTTTACACATTTCCTCCCAATCCATTATTTCTCTCACACTTCCGTGAGATTTGAAGCGAGCATATCTGTCAAATTCCGGTCTATTAAACCAAAGCATTAAGTATTCCGGTATAAGTTGATTGTCGTCAATAATTTCAAACACCGTATAAGCATTACTAACAATTCCCTCTTCATAATCTTCCAGCAAAGCAATTCCTATTTTATCGCCACGCCTCGAAGTATCAGGAATGTAAGTAAATTGTCCCTTCTTTACCACTTTATACTTGGTAAAATCAGTTCCTACGGTATTTGCAATAGATGGTATAAACTTTTTTTGAACAGAAACACCAAGTAAATTATCTTCTTTGCCTTCTGTGTTTCTTACATCCACCTGTCGGATATACTGACCTAATTGTTTATAATTCGATTTCATATCCAAGCTCCTTAAACACTGCCAGCAAATCGGCTTTTGACTTTTCCTCTTGCACAAGCAGTTCTTTAAGCTCCGATTGCAAAGTCTTCATCTTTGTATCAAAGTCAATATTTTCATCACGATTTATAAACTCAATATATCGGCTTGGCACAAGGGTAAATCCTTTTTCGGCAACTTCATCATACGAAGCTGAATAACAAAATTCCGGCACATTTTCGTATGTTTCCCCGTAACCTTCCTGTTGCCAATTATGATAAACTGTTGTAACCTTTTCTCTGTCTGCCTCGGTCAGTTCTATATATTTTTTCTCGTACGGACTGCCCATTTGCCTTAAATCCATAAAGAGAATTTCCTTTTCTCTGTTGCGATAACGCTTAATCTGCCCATTTTGTTCAACTACACGAGATTTTTTATTCCTATTAAGTATCCATAGTGTTACACTGATATCCGTTGTGTAAAAAAGATTTCTTGGCAGAATAACAATCGCTTCAACGAGGTTGTTCTTTATCAACTGTGTTCTTATTTTCAGCTCGGTACCGTCATCTGACAACGCTCCGTTAGCAAGCAAAAATCCTGCAACACCATTTTGCGATAGCTTTGAAACAATATTCAAAATCCAACCGTAATTAGCGTTACTTGTAGGAGGCACTTCATATCCATTCCAGCGAGGATCATCTACCAGTTCGTTTTCTGCTCGCCATTCTTTCTGATTAAACGGTGGATTTGCCATTATGTAATCAGCTTTTAAGTCTTTGTGCTGATCGTTTGTAAAGGTGTTTGCTGCCATCTCACCAAGATTTGCGGAAATTCCACGAATAGCTAAATTCATTTTTGCAAGTTTGTATGTAGTGTTGGTATACTCCTGTCCATATATAGAAATTTTCTTTTTGTTTCCTCTATGAGCTTCAACAAATTTTATAGATTGCACGAACATACCGCCCGAACCGCAACAAGGGTCATAAAGAATACCATCATAGGGTTCAAGCATTTCTGCTATCAGATTTACAATACATTTGGGGGTATAGAATTCACCCTTTCCTTTACCTTCCGCAAGTGCAAATTTGCTGAGAAAATACTCATATACACGACCGATTATATCATTTTCTTCATCGTCAGTGTTGATACGATTGATTTCGTCAAGCAATGAAGCAAGCTTTGCGGTATCAATATGCAATCTGGAATAATAGTTATCAGGCAACGCACCCTTTAACACAGGATTATTTTTTTCAATTGTATAAAGTGCAGTATCTATTTTTAGTGCTATATCATCTTGTTTTGCGTTTTCCATTATGTACGACCAACGGCTTTCAGGAGGAATATAGAAAACATTATCCTTTGTATAAGCAAAGGTCTTTTCAATATGTGCTTCAAATCCTGAGTCAATAAGCTTTTTCCTTTGAATTTCAAATTTATCGCTTGCAAATTTCAAAAAGAAAAGGCTGAGAACTACATGTTTATATTCAGCAGGCTCAACAGAACCACGCAATTTATCTGCAGATTTCCATAATGCTTCTTCCATTGAAATTTCTTTTTTGGGTTTAGCCGCCTTTCGTGCCATCAGTAAAACCTCACTTTTTTCGTGTAGATAAAATAATTATATAATATTTACCGAACATTTGCAATTATTCAGCAAGAATTATAGGCAAAAAGCCGATGTAAAATTTAAAGCACGATTTTTGTAGATTTAAAACAAAAATACATATACAAATTTGTGAACAATTTGTTTTTCTCAAAATATACTTCCTGTCTCACAAAAGTTTTAAACATATGTGAGTTTAGCACAATAAATCGTTATTTTTGATTAGCACTCTTTTATAGAGAGTGCTAATTGACTTTCATTAACCTTTATGATATAATAAATATGCTCAGTACAAGGGTACTGAGGAGGAGTATTGTTGTCAAGCTCTCCTGTAGAATTTCTTTGAGAATTTCTTGAGAGATTGATGACCAGTCTGTCGCAATTATAGCGATAACAGCTAATGTACACAAAGTGAACATTACGCAATCCTCCTGCTCAATTATAACATATTTGAGTATTGCACAATTGGATAGCTGGTAATTCCGTACACAATCACAAATTCAGTGATCCGAAATACCACGTAAAAAAGTAAATCCATCAGCTTAGGAATGCTATCCTCCGTGCTGATGGATTTTGCAATTTATAGGAGTTTTATATGGATAGTATTACAGAATGGCTTACTTCCGAAACGGCAATTAAAAAAAGTAAAAAAGGATATGCTCATTTTGATCAAAGGACAGATATATCAAAGTGTCGGTTATATATTTCTAACCCAAATAGTGTAGCTAAACATGGCTTTTACCCATTCATACACTATGAAAAGATAATAAAAAAATATCACAAAAATAGCGGAAAGAAAATTAAAGTTAGAGATATTTGTTATGCAGCTCATATTGATAGATGTATTTATCAATTATACAGTCATATTCTTAATGAATTATATAATAAAGAAATTAAGAGACTTGAAATATCTTCTGTTCCAGTTGCTTACAGAACTGATTTAGGTATAAGTAATATACAAATAGCAAAACATGCATTTGACTTTATAAAACAATCATCACCTTGTAATGTTATGATTGGTGATTTCACAGGTTTTTTTGATAATTTAAACCACGAATATTTAAAAGCTCGCTGGTGTAATCTATTAGGTGTAGAGTATTTACCCAATGACCACTATGCTGTGTTTAAGAATATAACAAAATACAGCAAATGGGAATTATCAGACATTTATAAAATTAATGGATTAGAAAATAACAATTCCGGTTGGAAACAACTCAATTCAATGAATAGAGTGCTATCTAAAAAGCAATTCCAAGACAATCGCTCACAAATAACCAAAAATACCAATCCATTTGGAATTCCCCAAGGTTCACCGATCAGCGCAATATTAGCCAATTTATATATGATTGATATTGATAAGATTATACATGATATTGTAAAGAGCATTGGCGGAATATATATGCGGTACAGCGACGATTTTATTATCGTTATTCCACAATCCAACCCCAATTTTTCTATGAATGTAATTAATAAAATTAACTGTATTTTCAACAGCATAGATGGACTAACACTTGAGCCGAGCAAAACACAGTATTATATTTTCTCGGATGGTCAAATTATTAACTGTGGTCAACAATTTACTAATAAAAACGATGCTATAAAAACAACCATAGATTTTTTAGGATTCTCTTTTGATGGTTCAAAAATTACTATTCGTTCAAAAACAATTTCAAAATACTATTATAGGATGTACAGCAAAGCTAAAACTATAACTAAAAATAAAGGATATACCAAAAATGGTAAAAAAATAAGCAAAGAAAATTTATATAAACGTTATTCAATTCGAGGCGCATACTGCAAAAAAGGAAATTTCTTATCTTATGTTGAACGAGCTAAAGCAAGCTTTGGAAGCAAAAAAAATATAGATAAGAACACAAAATATCACATGCAAAAAATAAACAAGGCTCTTAAAAAATAACTATGAAATGAAACAT
>CAMEMA010000091.1 GCA_945926705.1 uncultured Clostridia bacterium | reverse complement strand
ATCTCACTTTTTCTCTGATATCGCATTCTTTTTTTGCATCAAAATCCACAAACTTATTTATATCAACCATTCCGTTAGATATAATTTTTATTTCATTTCCGTCCTTTTTGATGTACGCCATACAAATACCGGCATTTTCTATTTCCAAAGCTTTTTCTTCGGAAATAATTTCGCCAACATCTGCAATAATCTCACCTGTAAGCGGATTCGGAATAGGCCTGGAAATCTCTTGCCCTTTAATACGGTGAGAAATAGCTAATTTTTTATTATATTTATACCTTCCCACACGTGAAAGGTCATATCTTCTCGCATCAAAAAGTAAAGAATTTATATGTGCTTGAGAGTTTTCCAGTGTAGGCGGTTCGCCCGGACGGAGCTTTCTATATACCTCAAAAAGAGCTTCTTCTATGTTTTTACATGCATCTTTTTCAAGTGTCGCCAAAATCCGCTCATCTTCACCGAAATATTCTGTTATCTCAGCATCGGTACTAAGTCCTAAGGCTCTTATAAAGGTCGTAAGAGGTATTTTTCTGTTTTTATCTATCCTTACATACAAAATATCATTGGAATCGGTTTCATACTCTAACCATGCTCCACGGTTAGGGATTATTGTTGAACTGAAAAGTTCTTTACCGGTTTTATCATATTCCATTTTGAAATAAACACCGGGTGAACGAACTAACTGCGAAATTACAACACGTTCAGCACCATTTATAATAAAGGTTCCGCTGTCAGTCATTATGGGGAACTCTCCCATAAAAACGTCTGATTCCTTGACTTGACCGGTTTCTTTATTGAGCAAACGTGCAGTAACTCTCAAAGCCGCCGCGTATGTAGTATCTCGTTCTTTACACTCATTTATATCGTAAGTAGGGTGATTAACATCCATGGTGTAATCGGTAAAGTCCAAAACAAGATTTCCGGTATAGTCCGTTATTCCGGACACATCTTTAAAAACTTCTTTTAAACCTTCTTGCAAAAACCAATTGTAAGAATTTTTTTGAATTTCCAAAAGGTGCGGAAGTTTTATCACTTCGTCGATTTTAGAAAAACTCATTCTGGTTGTCTTCCCAAGCTGCAGCGGTTTGACATTTACCATAGATTTAAAACACTCCATTCATTTTTTAACGTTTAAACTAAAAAAAATCAAGTAAAACATAACTTAAAAGCATACCTTTTCAAAAGAAATATATATTCTTCTTCATCGCATTCACTTTTTATTTCACTTGATTTTAAGATAAACCTGTGATACCATAAAAATGGTTTTAATATATTGTACATATTACAATGCAATGTAGTATTTTACCGCATTTTATAGTGTACGTCAAGTAAAATTTGCGCTTTAAATATTTTTATTTTCAATTAATAAGATATTTAGAGCTCTTTCTTATTATTTCTTGAAAGAGGTAACATTTTATGGATATTTATAAAGAACTTTCCGAACGAGAACTTATCGCTCAAGTAACAAACGAAGAAAAAGTCAAGGAATTATTAAATAACGAAAAAGTAACTTTTTATATTGGGTTTGAACCGAATGCCGATTCACTGCATGTCGGACATTTTGTTCAGCTTATGGTTATGGCAAGACTCCAAAAAGCCGGACATATTCCAATAATACTTTTTGGCGGTGGAACCGGACTTATAGGTGACCCGTCCGGAAAAACCGATATGAGAAAAATGCTTACACCAGAAATTATAAATCACAATGTTGAATGCTTTAAAAAACAAGCTTCGAAATTTTTGGATTTGACTCCGGGCAAAGCATTAATTGTAAACAATGCCGATTGGCTTATGGATTTAAATTACATAAAATTTTTAAGAGAAATAGGGGTTCACTTTTCAGTCAACAGAATGTTAGCGGCTGAGTGCTACAAACAACGTTTGGAACGTGGTTTAACCTTTTTTGAACTCAATTACATGATAATGCAAAGTTATGATTTTCTTGTTCTGAACAGAAAATACGGTTGCAAGCTTGAACTGGGAGGCGACGACCAATGGAGTAACATTATAGGTGGAGTAGAACTTGTGAGAAAATGCGACAGAAAAGATGTTTACGGACTTACATTTAAACTCCTCACCACGAGTGAAGGGAAAAAAATGGGAAAAACCGAAAAAGGCGCCTTATGGCTCAGCGAAAATCGTACTTCTCCTTATGAATTTTATCAATATTGGAGAAATATTGATGATAAAGATGTTACAAGCTGCATGAAAATGTTAACTTTTATTCCCTTATCTGAAATAAAGGAGTACGAAAAATTATCGGGAAGTGATATCAACCAAGCAAAAGAAAAACTTGCATACGAAATAACAAAACTGGTTCATGGAAAAGAAGAAGCTGAAAAATCAATTCAAACTGCTCGTTCTATTTTCGGAAATAAAAATTTCAATTCCGATATGCCCGAATTTAAATTCCCAAAAGAAAAATTATCAAAAGACTCTACCGAGCTTTTACTTATACTGACTGAATCCGGACTCGCACCGTCAAAGAGCGAGGCAAGGAGATTAATTTCTCAAGGAGGAATTTCCATTGACGGAGAAAAAATATCTGATGTTGCTTATTGTGTAAATAATAAAACAATTGAGAAAGGAATAATTATTAAAAAAGGTAAAAAAATTTATAAAAAGATATTAGTATAACTAATATAAAAATTTATCCCACCTGAGAAATTCTCAGTGGGATTTTTATTATTTAAAATTTTAAACCATTGCTCCTGTTTGATAATATCTTTCAATAGAGTTAACCTGTCTACCCTTTAACTCTTTATTTATACATATCTTTTTCTTCCACGGCACCAGTTTTGACTTTGCTTTTATAAAATCCTCAACATTAACATTCAACCTGTTACTAGTACAATAGCTCAAAAAAACTTCTCTACTAGGGTAAATAATTACTGCATTTTTACCATCTATATTTTTTATTTCGTACACAAGATCTTGTATCAATTGTCCTTCTTGTGGGGAAATAATTCTCTCTAAATCTGATATATAATATACATCTTTTAATTTATCAATACTACGCTCCAGAACAAAATGTTCGTTAATAAACCCTTCATTCCTTTTCATAAAAGATGAAATCTTAATTTTTATATTACTCATAAGTCCTTTAATAAATTCAAACCAATTACTACAGAGTAAACCGTTTTTATCATATTTATAATCCTTTATTAATTCATCCAATTTGTTACACTCAGGAAGATCAGAAAACGCTATACCCAATACTACACCGCTTTTACTACCGTACAAATAAAGACTATATACCGCTTTCATATTTTGCATAGAAAAATCATATGACGTTCTTTTAAACGTTTCTTCTTCTTTTTTCTTTAAATTCTCAGTATCAAATGCTATTATATCAATTTTATTTTCTAAAATACCTTTCAAAAGGAGAAAACCAAATGTGCGATACATATCAGTTAAATCATTATTCAAACAACTTACACAATCCGTCTCTACACCATCTCAACCATTAATTGAATTTCTATACTCTATACAATTTCCTATCATAATATTATGTGTCATATCGTTTTTAGTTCTAATTTTAATTTTACCTCCGTGCAATGCCGGCATCGTAGTAGTTAATACTAATGATTGTCCCATTTTTAATACCTCCTATAAAAATTTTCAAATAAAATTTACATTTTTAATTGTATTTTATAATAAAATGTATGTCAATACATAATTACATAAAAAATATACTGAATTTATATAAAAATATTTCAAAAAAGTATTGACATTATATATATATATATAATTTATACAGATCACAAATGTGATTTAAAAATTTAATAAAAGGAGAGATGTTAATATGTTATATTATTACCGTAGACCGGTGATGTCGAGAGGTAGCTTTTTAAGCGATTATGGAATTGAAGAAGAATTTTTTATTACAACCAATAGCAATTTGGACAACGTAAAAGAAGCACTACAAAAGAGATTTTGTGAAAAACACGAAATGAAAGAATTCAGTGAAAAAGCTTATAGGGATGCATTGGCAAAGGGTGTTTCCTTCAATGATGGCGGCGATGCGCTCGGTAATCATGAATATAATTATGAAAGCGCAAAAAAATCGATAGATGACCTCAAATTATATAAAACAATATCAGAAAAAATATACACTGTAGAGAAAGGTGAAGAATCTCCTAAATATTGGATTGGGGCATGGGATGAATCGGATCTATTTTATATGCCTCACGGGGGATATTTTGAGTATCAAGAAACTTGGGATGAATTTAAAAAACTTGCACTAGATAATCCTTTGTCTATAGTTACTGAAACAAAAGAAAGGCCTAAGAAATCTTCTGTTCCCCGAGATTTACGAGATTCAGAAGATTTTATCGGTAGAATATTAGATGATAATCTAATTCCAATGAAGGAACACAAATATTGTCACTGGAGCAGATATAAGGAATGGTTAACAACACATTAAAATAGTTCTAAAAAAGGCTTACCCAATAAAATAGGTGAGTCTTTTTATATAAAAAAATCATAACATAATTTCAAATATATATCTTTGAAATAACGTTAATCTTGTAAAATTTTATTTTTATTAGAAAAAATCCCCTTTTCGGAGATTTATTTGGCTCCCCCTGTTGGACTCGAACCAACGACCCTGCGGTTAACAGCCGCATGCTCTACCGACTGAGCTAAGGAGGATTATAAAATTCTATCACTCAAACTAAAATAAAAGGTTACATACCCTACACTTATATTATTATACTTAAAACTAAAAATATGTCAAGAACTTTTTTAAAATTTTAAAATAAAAACTGGTGACTCGTATGGGAATCGAACCCATGTTACCGGCGTGCGAGGCCAGTGTC
>CAMEMA010000090.1 GCA_945926705.1 uncultured Clostridia bacterium | reverse complement strand
TCATCGCTTAACCTTTACTGAACCACGCGACTATCGCGTGGTTTTCTATACACAATAATTAGGCTACCTATTAATTTAGGTAACCTTTTTTTATTGTAAAATTATTACAATACTTTTCAGTTTATAAAATTTAAAAGCTAGAATTTTTAAACATAAGCTATTGTGCAACAAACTACATTTTTCGCACCGTATTTTTTTAACACCCTAACACATTCCTTTAACGTATTACCGGTCGTCATTATATCATCACAAAGTAAAATATTTTTATCTTTTAATTCTGAAATTTTTAAAACACTATAAACTCCCTGGACATTCATGATTCGTTCGGCAGCGGGAAGTTCATGTTGAGGAGGATTGTCTAAAACTTTTATCAAAAAATCTTTATATGGAATTTTAATTTTTTTACCTAAATCTCTTGCAAAACATTCAGATTGATTATATCCTCTTAGCCTATTTCTTTGCTTAGATAGAGGGACGCAAGTAATATAATCAAAATCATATTTTGTAATATTTTTTATGTTTTCATCCGAAATTTTATAAACTAAATAATTTGAGATTTCTTTATTTCCACGAAATTTAAAATGGTGAATAAATTCCCTTACTTTGCCAGCATATTTAAACATTGAAATACATGGAACAAATTTATTTGTATCGTACTCTAATTTATTAACTTTCAAATTTAATTTTATGGAGTTTAAACATTTTTCACATATATGGGTTTTTACAGTTATTATTTTAGAGCAAATTAAACACTTCTGAGGATAAATAAAAGATATAATCGTATTAATTATTTTTTTGAATATATTCATAATCATTCCAGAACTTTAATTGCGCTTTGAAGCTGCAAATCATCTTCTAATCTAAGAGAACCGTTTGAAAATAACTCTTCTTGATTTTTGTCGAGAGAAATTTCCAAATCCGGTATAATTCCTTTTTTGAACAAATTTTCCCCATCCATGGTTATGTAATATGCATCAGGAAAAATAATAACAGAATCATCAGAAAGTGTTACGGTTTTCAATCTAGCAGTATTTCCTAACGTTTTAGCTCCTACAATCTTGGTATTTTCTCTGTTTCTTAAAGACGATGCAATCAATTCGCAAGAACCTGATGTATTTTCATTGACTAAAACCGAAATTTTCAAATTTAAATTTGTCCCTTCAGATTTACACACTACTTCTGAATTTCCTGCTTTATCCACAGCATATATAATGTCACCTGCAGGCATAATATTTTTAATTATTTTAAATACTTCTTCATCATCGGAATTTCTACAATTGCGCAAATCTATAATTAGACTGTTTGAGCCTTCAGAAATAGCTGAATCTATATTATTTTTTATAATTTCTGAAGAGTTTTTTTGGATTGCATTACATTTTATATATAAAATTCCATTTTCTAATTTATTAAAATCAACTCCAGAGTTATTGTTTAAACTTTCCAAATAATTTTTATACTCATCTTTGGTAAAAAAATTACAAATCTGGTCGTCAACGCCTGAAATATATCCACGTGAAATTTCAGACAAAACTTTATCGTCTTGTACATCGCATATACAGTGTTCCCGAATATTATAATCTATCTCACTTAAAATCGAATAGGTTTTTTGTTTCTCATATATATTGGAAACTAAATTATTAAATTTATCCATAGCCACTTTATATCCTAAAGAATAAACAAGTGCTCCTGTAAGAAACAACGCTGTTAATACATAACCTAAAGATATTTTTTTATTTAATATTTTCAATTATATGCACTTCCTTTCCATATCTAATAAACAAGTATTTCTCTTGGATTTCTTCTTATTCCATGTACTCTATATTCAAAATGTAGGTGCGGACCGGTAGAAAAGCCTGTACTTCCGACATTTCCTATTTGCTGTCCTGCTAAAACGCTTTGCCCAACTTTAACTGTAACAATACTCATATGTCCATAAAGTGTAGAAATACCATTTCCATGGTCTATAACCACATAATTACCATATCCTCCGCCTTTTCCGTTGGTATTCGCCAATATAACTTTTCCGGATCCTGAGGCTACTATCTTAGCGCCATAAGCTCCATATCCTGCTATATCTATAGCTCCGTGTACATGAGACCTATTTTCAGTATCGTTAAATCCAGAGGTTATTTTTCTAAATCCCGGAACAGGCCAGACAAATCCACCTTTATAAATAACCGGGCTTTCTGGGGGCAATGCCGGACATTGGCTTTCTTGCGCTTTTTTCCTTGCTTCTTCTTCTCTTCTCTTTTGCTCTTCGTAGTATTTTTGAATTTGTGAATCTACAGCTTTTATCTCCGCATCATTTTCATCGATTTGGTGTTTAACGTTCTGTTCCGAATTTTCAAGTTCCGAAAGCAATTTTTCACTTTGTTCAAGTAAATCTTGTAATTTTTTACGATTTTCTTCTAAATTTTTATTTTCTTCTTCATGTTCTTTTTTGTCCTCCCGTAGATCATTTTCTTTTTGTTTTACTCTATCTAAATCTGCTTGCAGTTCATCAATCATTTTTTCAATGGTTTGACTTACAGATCTAACAATATCTACTTTATCCAGAAAATCTTCAAAATTTTTAGCCCCTAAGATTATATCCAAAGTGGATGTATCTCCTGCTACATATACCAGATATAAACTTTTTTTTAAAACCGCTATTTTTTCTTTTATATTCTTATTTATTTCTTCTATTTGTAATTCAATATCATCTATTTCTTTTTCGAGAGCACTTATATATCTATTGGAAACATCTATTTGATTTTCCACTATTTGTATTTCTTTATCCAACGCATCTTTATTTTTTGCCTCTTTATGTACTTCTTCTGATACCTTTTTCAATTCTTTACTAAGTTCTGTCTTTCTTCTTTGAAGTTGAGCTTTATAATTTTTATTTTTAGCTAAACTGTCTGACATAACATGTGTGGCAAAAGAACAACTCAAAAAGATAGATAACGCTGTTATCGCACCGCTTAAGAAACGTTTTTTTTTACCAAGCAACTGTATCTCCCCCTTCTCTATTTAAATATTTTCTAAGAGAAATAAGTCCGCCTATAACTCCAAAAAACACTCCTGTCAAAATAAAGCAGTTGAAAACTTCCCAGAATATATTTTTAAAATTTATTCCGTAAAAAGGTATTATATCTGATACAACGCTTACAAGACTATTATATACAAAATTTAAAATTACAGTAGAAATGACAGCTGCCAGGCATCCAATTATTATTCCTTCAACGATAAATGGGGCCTTTATAAATCCGTTTGTTGCTCCTACGGATTTCATTATGCTAATTTCAAAACGCCTGTTGTGCATAGTGATTTTTATGGTGTTAGAAATTATAAAAAGCGAAACCATTCCCAAAGAACACACAATACATAATCCGGCCTGAGAAATCAGTTTATTCAAACTTGATAATTTTGTCGCAGTCTCACTTCGGTCACTGACAGATTCTACTTTTTCAATTTTCTTCAACTCACTTACGGTCTTATCATAATACGAAAGGTCTTTCATAGTTACATGAAACGCTTCAGGAAAAGGGTTTTCTCCTTCTTGAACTACCACATCATATAACCCTCCTAAAACATCCTTATACTTTTCAGATGCTTGTTCACTTGAATAATATTCACAAGAAAAAATATTTTCTGTTTGTTCAATTTTTTTTCCTATAGATTGTGCTACCTCATGACTAATTCCTTTTTGAAGAAAAACAGTTATACTGTTTTTATTTTCAATTGATTTTAATGCTTGATTTAAATTAATCGACAATAACACCGCTCCACCAGTTAAAATCATGCAGCAAACCATTACTAGTACTGATGCCGCAGACATAATTCCGTTTGTCCAGACATTTTTAAAACCCTCTTTTAAAAAGTATTTTATATTTCCCATATTCATTTACCTCTCGGTTTAATATCGTTTTTTAATTTTCCCTCAGATATTTCCACCACTCTGAAATTAAATTTTTTTACAATAGAAATATCATGAGTCACCATTATAACAGTGGTGCCACATTTATTTACCTGACTCAAAAGGTCAACTATTTCATACGACATTGAAGGATCTATATTTCCGGTAGGCTCGTCCGCAATAATCATGTCAGGATTGTTTACTAAAGCTCTTGCCAATCCCACCCTTTGTTTTTCTCCGCCTGAAAGCTCAGAAACTTTTTTACGAGCTTTATCATTTAAATTTACTAAGCTAAGTACGTACGGCACTCTCTTTCTTATATCCCGAGATTTAGCACCTACTACGTGCATAGCAAATGCAACATTTTCGAAAACAGTCATTTTTTCAATAACACGAAAATCTTGAAAAACTATTCCCATAGTTCTTCTCAAATATGGTATTTTTCTTTTTTTCATAGTTGATAAGTTATTCCCATTAACAAATATGTTTCCTGAATTTAGTTCTTCTTCTTTTGTAAGTAATTTCAAAAAAGTGCTTTTTCCTGAGCCTGAAGGTCCTACTATGAAAACAAATTCACCATAATCAATTTTAAGACTGAGATTATCAATAGCTTTACAGTCTTTTCCATAAGATTTAGTGACATTTTCAAATCTTATCATAATATAATCTCCGTTCCTACAATAAAAACTAAAGTGTTGCTAAGTTCGTCTCAGCAACACAATTCAATTTTCTAACAAATAGATAATTACAAAATATTCATACTATTGTTGCCATTAACCTGAATTATTTATAGACAGAAATAAATATATCAGTCATTAAAATTTAACAGGATTAGACATCAAATACTTTTTAACCATTAAAGCAACTTTGAAAACTATAGCGTCTTCGAATTCACGTAAATCAAGACCAGTGATTTTCTTAATTTTTTCCAATCTAT
>CAMEMA010000089.1 GCA_945926705.1 uncultured Clostridia bacterium | reverse complement strand
CGGGGAAGCTAAGGATCCTCTGCTCGCCGAGCTCGAAGAATTGCGTCGACTCAAAGCAGAAAATCCCAAACTCTAAGACTATGTCCCTGCCGAGGAAATCGCAGACAGCGTGTGATAATGCATGGTTTACTGTTTGCAATTTTTTATGATATTGCTGCTCATGGTCACGTATGGGTTGGGTATATATAATTTATGTTGCCAGATTTTTGGCGGAATAATAAAGTTCAGAAAGGAAATGGTTAATTATGAAGAAAAACAAAATGATGCGTATTGCTTCTGTTTTGCTCATAGCAGTTATTTTTACTACCTGCGCAATCAGTGGTACATTCGCAAAGTACGTAACAAGTGGTAAGGGTTCTGATTCTGCACGTGTTGCAAAATTCGGTGTCACTGTAACCGGAACTGCGGATACCTTTAAAGAAACTTATGCAAAGGATGACTCAAGTTTTACCTTAGCTGCAAACACCGTAGTTTCTACTGAAGATGTTGTTGCTCCCGGTACTTCTGGTGAAATGGCTGCTTTCACACTGTCAGGTACTCCCGAGGTTGCTGTTCGGGTTACATTTGCCGGTACATTAGAACTCGGCGACAAATGGGTAGACTCAACATCCGCTTACTATTGCCCTATTGAAATTACTGTTGGCTCCACAGTACTCAAAGGTAAAGATTATTCCTCTGCTGATTTATTTGAAGCAGACGTTAAAGCGGAGATTGCAACTTATAGCAACGATTATGCAGCAAATAAAGATTTAAGCAGTATTGGTTCAGATGCTCCTGCAATTTCCTGGAAGTGGACATTTGAAGGAAATGATGACGTTAAGGATACATATCTCGGCGACCAGGCTGCCGCCGGCAATGCTGCTAGCATTTCTCTCAATGTTATTGCTACCGTAACTCAGATTGACTAATTTAAATTGCGTTAAACGAAAGGATACATATTTAAGTGTAATTATGTACGAGGGTGTATATTCGCCCTCGTATGCTTGAATTTGTTTTCAAAAGCAAAAATCTATATTCTGCAAAAAAGGAGGAGTAACAAATGAAAAAGAAAAAATCGTGGCTTTCTTTTTTTGTAATAACGTTAGCCCTATTGGTTGCTTTTTCATTTGTGGCGATTTCTCATTTATTGATAAAATCGGGAAAAGAAAATCCCTCCTCTTCGATTGATATTTCCATTTCCGGTAATAATAATGATAAAACCGAAAGCGTTTTTTCTGAATCGGTTAAGCCGGAATCTGAAAATTCAAAGCCTGAGGTTGAACTTATATGCGGTGAAGGCGAAGTTTACCATAAGGAAATACAGGTTTTTTATTCCGAATACGACAACGACGGCGAAATCACCGTTAAGTCCGATTTTGGAGACCGGGTAGTTGCTCCCGGAACTGAAAACAGCTATGATATATATGTAAGGAATGTGGGAAAGATACCAATAAGTTATATTTTGGAGGCGGAATCCCACACTACCATGGATATAAACGGCGAGCAAACCGAAATACCCATTGAAGCCAGTTTTTACACCCCTCACGGCAGTTACCTTTTAGGGGGAGAAGAGAGTTTCGATAATTTAGGTAAGCTTGACGGAGTTAAGGACGGCTCGGGTTTGTCACCGGAGAACCAGGCAAAGTATACCTTATGTTGGAGTTGGCCTTTTGACGGCGACGATGAATTTGATACATTACTGGGTAATTTAGCTGTCGAGGGTGAAGAATTAACCGTTAAGGTCGCCTTTAATGTAACAGCCGCTTACGATCCACATGCTGAGGGCGGCTCACCAATGACCGGTGATTCATCGAATATTGGACTTTGGGTTGCATTATTCATAATCTCAACATTCACTTTAATTATTCTATTATTCCTAAGAAAAAGGGAAAAAGATGAAAAAAATCCCAAACACAAAAAGAAAAAAATTCAGTAAAAAAACCGTATTCCGTTATATTGTATTTTCTTTTATAGGTATAGTTTTAGGGTTGTTTGTTTATACCCAAAACACCAAAGGTTTTGTAAGGGATAAAATGCCGATGCCCTTCGGTTACGGTATGTCAGTTGTCCTTTCAGGCAGTATGGAAGATAGGTTATCAGTAGACGATTTGGTTATTATTAAAGCAACCAACAAATTTAAGGTGAACGATATTGTACTTTATCAAGACGGTGACAACCTTATAATACACCGGATCATTGAAATTAACGGCGATAAGGTCACTACTAAAGGCGATGCCAATAATGTTGCCGACGAGCCAATACAAAAAAGCCAAATAAAAGGTGTTTTGGTTTATGATATTGCGGGACTTGGTGCAGCAGTAAATATCTTGAAACAGCCCATTTCGGTATTTATTATTTTAGCGTTGGCATTTTTGCTTATGAAGCTTTCCTACCGCAAAGAACAGAAAAATGATGCCGAAGAGCTTGATAAAATCAAAAAAATGATTGAAGAACTGAAAAAGGACAAAAAACCTTAAAAGGAGTAAGCGGATGATTCAGGATAAATCGAAACACGAAAAAAACGATAAACATTATTATCCTGTTTTGTTTTTTCGTATCGCCGCCTTGTTTGCTTGTTTTACGTTGATTACAACATATCTGCTTTCGGACGCTTATTCAAAGTTTTTTTCAGGCGTTTCGGGCGGCGGTTGTGCAAGGGTTGCTAGATTTTCGCCCGATTTTACTTCTGCTAAGGTTCTTGATTTTAAAAAAACACCTGGATATAACGCCCAAATAGGTTTTTCCGTGCAAAATTATTCGGATGAAAGCCTGCCTGAAACAGCAATGAAATGCAAAATAGTTTTGAAAACCACGGGAAATATACCGCTTACCTTTACCCTGATGGATGGTGAAGAAAACCCACTTCAAACCTGGGAATATGACGGAACAAGCGGAGAGCAAATTTATGAATATTCAGACAGCTCACTTGTTTTCGATACGGGCGTGAAGCAAATTCAAGCCTATAAATTGAAATCAGAATGGACAAGCGATAAAAATGATGCACGCTTTTCGGGAATGACCGACGCCGTATATTTAGAAGCGGTATTTGAACAGATTAATTAAAGCTTTGTGAAAGGAGATTTCTGCTGTATGAAAAAAAGAACAATAGTTGCAGGTGTCTCCGCTTTACTTATTTTAGCAATCTTACTTTACGTTATATTGTCTGTTGCAAAATATATAACGAAAAAAGAACAGCAAAACGAGCTTACTTCCCAAAATTTTTATTTTTCCAGCAACTTTCTAAAGTCGGACGAAGTACCGACCTATGAAATTTATGGCAACACCGTAACCTTTTCAGTGAGAAAATATATTGACAGTTTAAGAGTTAACGATACAGATATTGATTTCATCGTCACAGCAGATGGAGGTTCGGTCGGTCCGGAAAGCGGCAGCCTTACAAAGACTGCGCCATCGGCAGATATTACCTTGACATATGAATTTGGCACAGACGAGCTACAAAAGGAAATAACAGTTTCGGTTACAGGGACGGGAGATTTCACCCAAACTTTGAAAGCAAAGTTTATACTTATTAAAACCGACAGCATGAGATATGAAATTAAAGACCAGAAAGACAGAGATTATGCCGAGCTTTATATTTATACTGGAAATACGGCAAGCGATATAACAATAAATTGGGATAAAGCAAATTTTCTTATAGATGAAACCAACGACTATATTTTTGGCAATACTAATCTAAATGCCGAAAAAAATTCCGTAACCATTACTGCCGCGGATATACCTGCAGACACAACGGTTAAAGTAGTATTTTTTAAGCAAGATATTGCACAGAATTATACCTGCGGTATTACGAAATCGGATGGCACTATAAATATGCCCGGTAACTGATAAAAGACAAACACCTTGAAAGGAGGCAAAAGAAAAATGAAAAAAAGAGTATTTTTACGCACTCTTTCTGTAATTTCGCTTATTTGCCTTTTTTTAAACAGTTATATAATCCCCGTTTCGTCTGAGGGGACTGTTGTCGGTCAGTCTTCAATAAAAAACGGTAGTTTTGAATATCCAAACTTATGGGAAGAAGATACACAAAACGCAAACAAAGGATGGGCGAACATAGTATACGATGATACGGCTTACGATACAAACCAATTAAGTTGGAAAACCACGGCGACCGATAAAAAGCTGGAATACGCATGGCTTAGGAATACAACTGTAGTTGCCGATATGTCTCCTCATATGAAACCAAATGTTGCGCAGGAGGTAGTGGGAAACGGGCCTTCTAATGGTCTGCAATTTGCCGAGGTGGTTGCAAATGAGGTAAGCAGTTTATACCAAAGTTTAGTCGTAAAGTCAGGTGAAAATTACAGTTGGACCATTCACCATCGCGGAAGAGCCGGTGTTGACACATTGGCATTTATAATTGCCGATGAAGATAGCTCGGTAAATTATGTAAAGCCGAGTAAAAATCAATCCGACCGCTTTCAGCAGATATTAACATGGCTGAAAAGCACAGGAGTAACCGCACCTTCCGAGGGTAATATGGCCGATTATACAGTTTATACCACAAAATTGAATGATTCCAATTCCTTCGAAACTGCTTCAAGCGGATCGTTTTTTTCGCTCACAAAAGACGGAGAGCATATTGTAGAATTTAAAATATATTTAATGAGTACCGCAAAGGATGTATGGGGCGAATATATGGGTAGTTATTATTCGGATGCGAACAAAAATATTATGTTTGTATTAAGTCCCTTCAGTTCCTCATTTAAAAATTCAAGTGGGAATAATGAGCCAAGCGGCGGAAACTTGTTGGATAATATGAGTTTCGTCGATAAAAAAGGTAATAATATGCTTGTAAATGCGAGTTTTGAAGATGTTACAATATCCGGAACTTATTCAACTCTTTCAGCAGCAAATGCTATAACTCCCACAGACGGTATCGGCTGGTGTACAACTGCTTCGG
>CAMEMA010000088.1 GCA_945926705.1 uncultured Clostridia bacterium | reverse complement strand
GGCGGACTGCCAAAGAAGAAAGTTTGACAGCCTTTTTTCTCCGCCCGTACGGATTAAAAAATCAACATCAGGCTGATTTTTTGTATAAAGATAAGAATTAAAATATTCTTCGGTTAAATTTGAAAAATTGCCGATGTCACTGTGAAGTTGCATATTTTTTATTGCATTTATTATTTCGGAACGTCCTCCGTAGTTTACGGCTATGTTGAGGTTCATGCCGGTTCTGTCTTTGGTTTCTGTTTCAATTGTATTTATTAAATTTTGAATTTCATTTGAAAATTTGGAAATATCTCCTATAAATTGAAGTTTTATATTTTCATTTTTAAAATCTTTCATTACGTTTTTCAAATACTTTTTGAAAAGAAACATCAAAGCAGATACTTCGGAAAAAGAACGTTTCCAGTTTTCTGTGGAAAAAGCATATACGGTGAGGTGTCGGAGACCTATTCTGTTGCAATAAAGAGCAAGATTTTTAAAAACCTCGGCGCCTCTGGAATGACCTGAGGCTGCAGGAAGACCATGATTTTTGGCCCACCTTCTGTTTCCGTCCATTATTATTCCAATATGCAAAGGCAATTTTTTTTCTATATTTGAGTTTGACATAACTTAAAAAGTTCTCCAAAATTTTTAAATTACAGTGACATCACTTGGGAAATTTTAGAACTACAGATTTCTTCTATCTGTTTACAAAATTTGTCGGTTAAATCCTGAATCTTTTTTTCGCCGGATTTCAATTCATCTTCGGTAATTTCAGAAGATTTTTTCATATTTTTAATTTTATCTATGACATCACGACGAATATTTCTTATTGCTATTTTGGATTCTTCTGACATGGAGGAAACTTCTTTTGATATTTCCTTCCTTCTTTCCTCAGTCAGCTGGGGGAAGATAAGTCGTATCACTTTTCCGTCATTTTGAGGATTTATCCCGATATCTGATTTTTGAATAGCTTTTTCCACAGCATTTAAAATTGATATATCCCAGGGTTGTATAATAAGGACTCTGGCCTCCGACACCGAAACGGCAGCCACCTGATTAATTGGAGTGGGCGTGCCGTAATAGTCCACCATAACTTTGTCTAAAACGGAAGCATTTGCTCTTCCGGCTTGTATAGAAGCATATTCAGAGTTAAGACGTTCACATGTTGTTTGCATACGATTTTTTGCATCATTTAGAATTTGATTCATAAAATTTTCCTCCTATTTGTTATGTTCATTTTTATGAAACTGAAAAATCTGAAAATAATTTATGGTTTTGCAATTGTTCCAAGATTTTCACCATTAAGAGTTCTAATTATATTTTCGGGATTTTCCAAACTAAAAACAAGTACTGAAACATTATTGTCACGACAAAGTGAGGCAGCTGTGGAATCCATTACTTTTAGATTTTTGGAAAGTACTTCCTCGAAAGTCACTTCAGTATATTTTTTTGCATCCGGATTTGTTTTAGGGTCGTTGTCATATACTACGTCGACGTTTGTGGCTTTGAATATAGCTTCAGCTTGAATTTCGGAAGCTCTTAAAGCTGCTGCGGTATCGGTAGAAAAAAACGCACTTCCGGTTCCATATCCAAAAATTACAATTCTTCCTTTTTTAAGATGGTGAATAGCTCTTTCCGGAGAATAAAGTTCACCTACTTGAGGAAGTGCAACTGAAGTCATAATTTTTACTTTTGCCCCAATTTCTTCCAAAGAATCTGCAAGACCAATTGCATTCATAACAGTTGCCAACATGCCCATATGGTCTGCTCTGACTCTGTTCATATTTCCGCTGGTTCTACCTCTCCAGAAATTTCCTCCTCCTACAACTATTGCTATTTCGCATTTCGACTCACTACAGTTTTTAATAACTTTTGCTATGGGTTTTATTGTATCGAAATCTATTCCCGTTTTTTTGGTTCCGGCCAGCGCTTCTCCGCTGAGCTTAATTATAATTCGCTTGTACTTGGATTCCAAATGCAGACACTCTCCCAAATTTTAGATTTAATGTTAATTTTTGTTAAAACGTAGTGTTTATGATATATTTTTCACTCATATGATATTCTAATCTAATAAATAAATTATGTAAATACTTTGAAGTGCCTAATTTTTTTATTTTTAGCCATTTTAAAGCTGTTGTAATGATTATGTATAAAAATTAATATTATAAAATTTTCTAATAGTTGTTGACATTTTTAATATTTGTATCATAATTCTATGTGAATGAAAGTAAATTCTGTACTCAAAATATTTTTATGAAGTGAGGTATTAAAATTATGGAAGATATGATAGGGAAAATAATACAAATGGATAAGGAAGCGCGCGAGAGCCTCACTAAAGCCAATCAGCTTAAAATAGATGCCGAGCGTAAAATAAGCGATATAAAAGAACAAAGAAGAAATGAATATATAGATAAGGCGCGTACAAATATAAAAATTTTGGAAAAAGAAGAAAAAGTTAAAGCAGCTGTAAAGCTTAAAATCATTGAAAACACTTATGAACAAAAGTACAGCAGGATAGAAAAAGTTTACTATGATAATAAAGACAAGTGGATACAAGCCATAGTTGACAGAGTTATACAAAAATAAGTTAAAGGTGGTGAATGCCGTGCGGTCTTTGAGCTCAAGGATTTGCTTTCGGCTTTGGTTATGATTTCATATGCCTCAAATGCGGTTCTTTCAAAAGCTCGTGCAATGTACGGAAAAAGTATAAATTTGAAAAATTACGGTGAACTTCTTTCGTGTAAAAGTATTCCGGATATAGCTTCATATCTCAAAAAAAAGACAAATTATTCCTCAGCTCTTAAAAACATAAACGAAAATAGTGTACATCGCTCCGAACTTGAAGAAAAACTTAAATATAAACTTTTTATAGATTTCGAATCATTGGGACGATACGATATCTCAGTTGGAGAGCATTTTTTCGAATATATAATAGCACGAGCTGAAATCGAGCAGTTTATGCATAGTCTTATGCTTTTAAACGCCGGAAAATCTGGGGAATATATAAAAACCATACCGGAATTTTTTTACAGCCATGCAAAAGTTGATCTCAAAGCTTTGAAAAATATCAGAAATTACAATGATTTTCTTGAAATAGTTAAAAAATCTGCTTATTACAAAGTTCTTTTGCCGTTTAAACCATCGAAGGGCAAGCGTCTTGACCTTACGGCAATTGAAACTGCACTTTATAACCATCTTTATAAGACGTTATTTGCAATTATAGACAAATATGTTAAAGGTAAGGCAAGAAAGGAGCTTAAAGATTTTTTCAATTTGTATATAGACCTTAGCAATCTTATTAGAATTGTTCGTATGCGTAAATTTTACAATTTGAGTTTTGAGTATATGATGTCTGCCATTATGGATCAGGGAACGCTTTCTAAAGAGCAACTTAAAGCATTTATACAGGCTCCTACCGATAAGCAAATGATGCTTGACATGAAAAATACCAGAATGGGTAAAAAGTGGTTTTCACGAGGTCTTGATGTGATAGACAAAGTTCCGATTAATATGAGATATGATTGGTGTCGACATAACATAAGATTTTCAATTTCTCCTCCGGTAGTGCTGATTTCATATATATTTTTGAAAGAAATTGAAATTTTCAACATAATAACTATAATAGAAGGGATAAAGTATAGGCTTCCCGTAGATGAAATAAAAAAAATGCTCATAGGATTAAATTAAAAAAGTGAGGTGCTGATTTTAAATGGCTGTGTCCGAAATGAATTTTATAAGTATGATAGGTCCGATAAACAAGCTTGGAGATTTGGTTAATATTTGCGGTGAATCAAAAGTTTTTCAACCGGATAATGTATTTTCATTTTACTCTGATACGGAAGGTTTTTGTCAGGTAAACGAAGAAAATCCTTACTCTGAACCGCTTCAAGATTTGCAAAATGCCATTTATTCTTGCGGTGGTAAACCGGTTTTTGCGGATATCGAAGATTTTAAGATAAATCAAACGAAAATTGACCGCTATGTAAAGTATGTTTCCGAAAATGTTTCTAAGACTGTGGAAAATAAGCGTACGCTTTACAGAAATCTTGCGGAGTACAAGGAAGAAATTGAGATTTTGAAGCATTTTTACGGTCTTAATCAAAATATCAGCGATGTTCTTGCATGTGAATATTCTAAAGCGCATTTTGGTAAGATACCTAATAAGTGCTATCCAAAGCTTTCAGAACTTGCACATGAAAATTCAAAAAAAGGTGTGGAGCTTTTATTTTTTCCGTTGACGTCTGACGACGAATATCAATGGGGAATATACTTTACGGATATAGAAAATGAAAATGAAATAAATCGTCTTTTTTCATCTCTGTATTTTGAAGAGGTAAAGCTTAAACCTTATGAAAAAACTCCTTACGAAGCTGTTTCTGAATTGCAGAGTTTGAGAACTGAAATATATAGAAAAATTGAAAATATCGATAGGAAAATATCTGAGTTTTGGGAATCCCAAAAGAGTCGATGCATGAAATTTTACACAAAATTAAAAGAACTTAATACTTATTTTGAAATAAAATCCTATGCTGCAAAGTATAACGACAGTTTTATACTTGTAGGATGGGTGCCGAAAGAAAGTTTAGAACTATTTAAATCTAAAATAAATAAGTTAAAGGGGATTGAGTATTCTACCGAAGAGGGAAAAGATATGCTGAGTCATATGCCTCCGGTGAAGCTCAGAAACAACAAGCTTTTCAGACCGTTTGAGTTCTTTGTTGATACTTACGGTATGCCGTCTTATGATGAACTTGACCCAACGGCGTTTGTTGCTGTTACTTACAGTATTCTTTTCGGAATAATGTTTGCGGATTTAGGTCAAGGTTTGATAGTTTCACTTGTAGGATTTCTTATGTGGAAATTCAAAAAAATGAAACTTGGAAGCGTGCTTGTACCTTGTGGAATTTTCTCGGCGATATTTGGTACGCTTTTCGGTTCGGTATTTGGATTTGAACATGCTTTGGAGTCATTTTATCAAAACGTG
>CAMEMA010000087.1 GCA_945926705.1 uncultured Clostridia bacterium | reverse complement strand
AGAAAAAACCGGAAATTTACTTTACGACAGAGCTAATGTTGCAAAAAGACAACCAGGTTCTACAATAAAACCTCTTGCCGCATACACTCCCGTTATAGATTTGGGCATATATAATTACTCTTCCCTAATCCCCGATGAACCACTAAGAATAGACAGCGACGGAAATAATACTATCAAAAATTGGCCGGAAAATTGGTACAAAAGCTATAAGGGAAAAGTTACTCTTCAATGGGCAATCGAAAAATCCGCAAATGCTCCTGCTGCTCAAATGGTTAAACTTTTAACTCCTTTTAAAAGCTATGAATTTTTAACCAAAAAGCTTGAAATGAACAGTTTGGACAGCAATGATTCCAACTCTCTTTCTGCTCTAGCAACAGGAGGAACACATTATGGTGTTACACCGAGAGAAATTACAGCTGCATTCCAAATATATGGAAACGGCGGAAAATATAACAGACCTTATACATATTTTTATGTAACAGACCGAAATGATAAAGTAATACTTGATAATCGTGAAAATATACCTACTCAAGCTATTGCTTCCTCCACAGCAACAATAATGAATAGACTTTTAAGAAATGTAGTCATAGGTCCGGAAGGGACAGGACGTTCTGCAGATATTCCCGGATGGAATATTATCGGAAAAACAGGTACCACAACAGATGATTACGATAGTTGGTTTATAGGAATGAGCCCATATGCTGTAGCGGGAATATGGACAGGCTATGACAATCCAAAGCGAATTCGCGAAACTGCGTCTGCGATAAAGATTTGGAAAAATATAATGACTAAGTATCTTGAAAATAAACCAAATATAGATTATACATATGATAAAGACGTTGTAAGTGCAACATATTGTAGGTCATCGGGAAATTTAGCAAACTCGGGGTGCAGCGGCGCAACCGGCTATTATGTAAGTAATAATATGCCCGGAACATGCAATGGTCATTATTACAGACCTGTAAAGGAGAAAAAACATCCTTATTTGGATAATGATAATAATGAATCAAACAATGAGCATCCAAGTTCTTCCGGGGAAACTAACCAAAGAGACTCTCAAGATAATTCAGAAAATTCAACTTCTCAAACTTCATCCGATTCTCAAGACTAATAAAAGCTTTGGAACGATTTTAGCATATGACATGTATTTAGCATAAATTACAAATATATTAATCTTTATAAACTCAGTTTAGGAGGCTGATTGGATTTATGAGCCTTATAGTTCAAAAATTTGGTGGAAGTTCTGTATCAGATGCTCACCATATGTTTAATGTCGCTAAAAAAATAACTGATATATACTCTAAAAACAACGATGTAGTTGTAGTGGTTTCTGCTCAGGGAGATACAACAGACAATCTTTTAAAAAGTGCTTTTGAAATTAACCCGACCCCACCACTTAGAGAAATGGATGTTTTGTTATCTTCCGGAGAACAAATGTCTGCTTCGCTTTTGGCTATGGCAATACTAAAAATGGGATTCCCCGCAGTATCTTTGTTAGGATGGCAAGCAGGGTTTGAAACAAATTGTTGCCATGGAAACGCAGAAATAAATAATGTATCAACAGACAGAATAAAAAAAGAATTAAAAAAGAAAAATATTGTAATAATAGCCGGATTTCAAGGTATTAACGACAATAACGATATAACAACACTCGGACGCGGAGGGTCAGATACAAGTGCAGTAGCGGTAGCAGCCGCTTTAAATGCAGATATGTGCAAAATTTATACAGATGTAGACGGAGTATATACTGCGGACCCACGAATTGTACCTGGGGCAAAAAAATTAAAAACAGTATCTTATGACGAAATGTTTTTTCTTTCCAGTTATGGGGCTCAAGTCTTAAATGATCGTTCAATTTCAACAGCAAAAAAATATAATGTAGAAGTAGAAGTTCTTTCGAGCATGTCAAACAATAATTCGGGAACTATAGTAAAAAATTTAGATGGCAAATTCAAACGTGATATAATTGGAATTGCGTCTTTAAACAACATAGTGAAAATTATTGTAAACGATATTGAAAATCTTGAAAATGATAAAAAAGCTATAATATCCGAATTAAAAAATTTTGATATCAACATTGATGAACTTTTAACACCAATAGGTATTCCTGAAAAAGGAAATTGGATATTTACAGTGTTTGAGCATCAATTAGATAAAACTTTAGAAATTTTAAAAATATTTTTTTCGGATAAAAAACAAATTTACTATGAAAAAAGTAAATCTAAAATTTCCGTTGTAAACATTGAAGAAAATATTAATATAAATATTGCTTCAATAGTTTTTGAAACACTACACGAAGCAGAAGTAAATATAGAAATGGTTGCATGCAATAACTGTCGCGTTTCAATTATCGTAGAATCTGTAAATGCACATAGTGCATTAAATACAATTCACAGTAAACTTTTTGAAGAAGATAAATTAATTTAAAAAATCAAAATTATAAAATTTCTTTTCCGGTAATAGTTACATTTATATCAGGAATTATATTATAACTTGATTTTCCTATCTGCTCTTTCCACATAGATTCCACATTTTTAAATTCTTTCGGACAAGAATTTTTTAAAACTCTTCCCCAATCGAAGACATCAACATGCATAGATATGCATTTATTTATTACATCAGCACATAGTTTAATTAATTTTTCTGCAAAATTTTTTTGAATTAAAGATTTTATGCTTTCATCAAAATAAGCATCAAATTTTTTATCCAATGCAAAAACAGATATGCTTGCTTTCATATCAATATCGAATTTTGGAACATTTTCATCAAATGAGGCTCTTATTTTAGGAAAGATTTCATTAATCGAACATGTAACTTCCTGAGAAGAGCTTATCGGTACACTACATGCTCCAAAATCAGGGACTCCTTTTAAAAGCATAAACCCCATAGCTTTATCTCCATCTAAATATTCTTTAAGTATATCTTTTTCAAATACAACTATCCCTTTAAGGTAAACGTCTGTTCCTTCCGATTGAGGCATGATGTCAAGCCATGCAGCATATGAGTCTGATATATTACTTTTTAAATTTGAAACGAAATGAAGTATGTCAGAATTCAAATTTTCCGGAATCAAATCATGAATATTTTTAGATTTTATAGGTTTTCCTCCGGGTTTACACTTAAAAATTTCAGAAGCGTTACCTTTTGTTATACCAATTTTAACTTTGGGTCTGGTTTCGTAGTGTCTAACAAAAAAATCCATAAAATTATCTATGCCCATTTCAGCAACTTTTTCTCCAATTATCACTACTAAATTTTGAGAATATACCGGCTGAAGATCAGTTTGCTTTGATATATCTTCCAAAGCTTGTACTAGTGAATTTCCTTCCATTTTAATTGTTTTTATATTGGGTTCTTCTTCTCCTGCAGGATTTTGAAAATCAAGAGCTTGAACAGTTACCACGTAACTTTTATCTGAATAATCTATAGCTATTCCCTGAACAATTAATTTTTGATGTATCTGATGTTGTTCACTGCATGCTGTTAAAGTTAAAATTGCAAATGTAAGAAAAATTAATAATAGTTTTTTAATTTTCAATTCTAATTTTCTCCTTTTTTGAAGGTATTTTTTTCAAAACTATAAGTATAATCGGTACGATTATTGTCAAAACAAGTAAATAAATTAATAAAAATCCTGTAACAAAAGGTTCTCGCAGAATTGAAAAATTTTCGTAAAACATCGGAAAAACAGCCATTAATATACTGAAAACAATTATTGAAATTTTTCTGTATTTCTCTCCTGCCATATTTTTAATACCTTCTCCTGCAAGAAGTAAAAACAGTGAAAGCTTCAGAAATATTCCAGACATCCATATTCCAAGGTAAACAACATCAAGATGTCTAAAAGAACCAAATTTTCCTATTCCTGCCGCAGTATAAACCGGGAACAATTGTGTGGATGCAAAGTCACCCATAGTACCGGTAATCAAGATTATAATTACGACGAAAACAGCATGGACTCCTGTATTCCACCAAATTATACCTCGTTTGTAATCACCTTGAGCAAGCGGAAATAGTACTGCAAGCGCCGGAATACAAGCGCTTTGAGAAAGCATATATTCTAAACCTTCTAAAAAAGATTCCGCTCCATTGTATAAAATAGGAGTAAAATTTATAACTTCCACACCCGAAAATAAAGAAGCGCTCAAAAATATTATAGAAAACAAAGTTGCTATAAATATAAATCCGGCAGTTCTAACTAGTGCTTCCACTCCTTTATAAGCTCCATAACACGCAGAAAATAAAAGTATTATCGATAACAAAGGAAGTGAAATTGGAGGATTAACGGTATTTATAATAAAGTTATTGAATATGGCCAAAGTATGAAAACTTATTATCAGATAGTAAACAATATAAAATCCTATTAAAATCCATCCCCACCTTCCCATTAGCTCTCTGGCATTGTCCATTAAATTCATTTTTTTATCCATACAAAATAACTTATAAATAGGTATGAGTAAGAAAAAAGTAATTAAGAACGAAACAGGAGCAGAAACAACATGATCCCATATTTCAGAATCACCTATAAGCAGCGTGCCGTAAGTCATACTTACAACCATACGACTTATAAACAGCATACAAAAAACTTGTCCAACGGAAATTGACGGTCTTTTTTCCATAAATTTTACCCTCTATACTCCTTATTTTTTAATTTCTGAACCCGGTAAATCTTGAATTTTTATACTTTTTTTAGAAAGAAAACTCCATCCACTACGCACTAAAACATCTCTCATTGCAAAAATATTAAAAGGAGAAATAGGTGATGTAAACGGTACGCCGTAAGTATTTTTAGAACATATGTTTATAAGGACAGCTGTAAAAACTATCATAATTCCCCATATTCCCAGCAATCCTCCTGTAATTATAAATATAAATTTTAATATTGATATAGGTTCGTACAAATTGGGAATAACATAGGAAGTAATTGCTGTAAGAGCAACCACCATTAAAGTGGGCGCTCCTATGAGACCTGAACT
>CAMEMA010000086.1 GCA_945926705.1 uncultured Clostridia bacterium | reverse complement strand
CCATCCACCCATGTGGAAGTTTACCCTCTCCGACTTCTGCAGTTCCTGTTTTGGCGCACATGCAAATTCCTGAAAAAAGTGAATCTTTATATTGATTTTTCATTGTGTAACGCATTATTTCTTTGATTTTATCAGATGTAGATGCATTTATCATTCTTTTTCCCATTTTTTTTGAAAGATTAGGGGAATCAAAATCCAGCGATGATGAAATACACTTTACCAAAAAGGGTTCAACAGGTATTCCTTTGTTTGCAATTGCCCCCATAACTCTCATCATATGCAAAGGGTTTACTTTATCTGTATACTGGCCTATCGCAGACCATCCCAAGTCAGCTTTGGAAGCTTTTGAAACATCATACTCACTATGTGCAATTTCTGTTTCTTCAAAATACTGTGATTGATTAAATCCAAACTCTTCTAACTTTTCCGTCATCCTTTCTTTACCGAGCTCTATTCCTATATCACTGAAAACAATATCACAAGATTTCGAAAATCCTTGTTTAAGTGTTAAGTTACCATGATTTTGCATACAACTTACTTTTTCTCCGTCAATTATCTTCACTTTTTTACATAAAAAATTTCTGTTTTCTATATCTTTAATACAGTCTATTCCGGCAATAGTGGTAAAAATTTTAAATATTGATCCCGGAGTATAACAAGAAGAAAGCACACGATTAAGATAAACTCCATTATATCTTTCAAGATTTTTTGATAAATTGGGTCTTTTATTTATGTCATATGTAGGTAAACTGACCATACATAAAATTTCTCCCGTAAGATAATTATAAGCGACGGCCGCTCCTTTTTTGTCTTTAAAACTTTTAGAAACTTCACTACATACAGTACTATCAAGTGTTATTTTTATATTTTTACTCATATTTAATATCTTAGAAGCCCCAAATCCGGTAACAACATTATAACCAAAAAGTTGCGTGCTGTATCGACTTTGTACCGATGTAGGTATAAACACCGAACCATCTCCGACAACATGAAGCATAGCTCTTCTTATACTTTCATCTTCATTATATACCCTTTTTCCATTCACAGTTTGAGCTAAAACAATCCCATTTGTATCAACTATTTTTCCTTCAGATACAGAACCTTCCGAAAGATGTCGATTAATAGAACAAAACGCCCACGTTTCACCTTTATTTATAAAGTCATAAATAAAAAAACCAACGCCTGAAAAAAAAGTAAGTATAAGGAAATAAAGTATTACTGAACGTGCTTTTGTATTTTTCATAATTTACCACCTGTGTTAGTTTTTTTCTAACGCTTTAGACCGTACGTTCTTTCATCCGATACTTTTATAAAAGCCAATAATCCCCATACAGCAATTGCGCTTGACCCTCCTAAACTTATGAAAGGAAGGGTCACTCCCGTAAGTGGGAAAATATCAACCACTCCAAAAACATTCATCATCATTTGAAACAATATCATACCTGATGCACAACAGGAAGAAATTGAATAAAAAGTGGATCTGCTCCTTGACGACACGCTATGTGAATAAATTCCCAGAAATGCAATACCGATAAGAGTTACAATGGATAAAATTATTCCCCATTCCTCACAAAGCATACCAAATATTAAATCACTTGGAGCGGCAAAAACATATTTCAAACAACCTTTTCCCAATCCCAAACCCAGCAATCCTCCACTGGCAGAGTAGGTTAAAACCCGGGTTTGCTGATATCCTATATCGTTGATATGTTCCCAAACATGACGCCATGCAGAAAAACGAGTTACTATGTACGGTTTAAATTTTAATATTAAACAAAATCCCAAAATCGCAGTGCTGACAGTTAAAAAAACTGTTCTTATACTACCGGAACGCATAAAAGATATCAGAATAAAAGTAACAAAAAATATACATGCCGTTCCAAAATCTCCCATCGCAAAAAGAGCAGCCATACATATAGTAGAAAACAATATAAACCCTGTTAAATTTTTAGTAGTTTGAATTCCTTGAAGTGTCGATGTTCCGAAAAATATAAATGCAACTTTTACAAGTTCTGATGGTTGTAGTGAAAAAGGACCTATGATAACCCAATTTTTAGAACCATTTTTTACGCTTCCAAATATTAGATTAAAAACTAAGATACATATAGCTAAAACTGCTATGTACGGTCGACATTTCATGGAAAAGTCAGGATTTTTTAAGAAAATTACTATAAATTCAAACAAAAGCATACCTATACCACACGCCGCAAGTTGTATGTAAGCTTTATCAATGTCAATTCCGCAAAGTGATACAATTCCTATTCCGTTAAATAAAATTCCTAAAGCCTCTAACTCAAAGTTAACTCTCTGAAATAAAAATGTTGTGATAAATAAAAAAATCCATGAACCTGTAAATAAAAATAAAAAAACAATCATTGGTTTAAAATCAAATTTACCTGAACTGAAAGAAAGTTCCAAAAATGACAAGAATTGAAATAAACTGACGAAAAATAATATTGTTTGTGATGGACAAGATATTCTACTACGTTCTATTGAACTGTAAAGTTGATTTTTTCTTAATTTATCTGAATTATTAAACTCAAAATCAATTCCGCCAATATTTATGATATCTTTTAAGCAAACTCTTCTTTTTTCTTCAATTTGATTTCCATTTAAAAATACACCTGTTTTTGAATTAGTATCAGCTATCATCCAACCTTCTTCTCTTCGAAAAATCACAGCATGACTTCTAGAAACTGTCGGGCTATCCACAACTATGTCGCAATGCTTGTCCCTTCCTATAGAATTTTCCCAGTAAGTAATCGGAATTTTATCTCCAGTTATAAGATTAGTTAAAGAGACTAAAGGTCTTTCGCCGCTAATTCCCAAAAACAAAGATTTATAACAAAAGTATATAATTAAAATTTCCAAAAACGGAAGTATTATCTGAGTACAATATATTAACACGGAAAGTAGTGTATCCAAACTAGAATCACCCTTGTTATTTATTTCTTAACTTTTTTAAAAAAAGACCGGGCATAAGTATATAAGATTTTAAATTCTTTAGTGCGATGAAATAGAATAATATTCAAAAAATTGGGTATCAATAAACAAACAATGCAATTGACAATAATAACAGAAACATGACCAGATATTTTTGAAGGGATCTTAAAACTACTCAAAATATTTTCAGATAAAAAATTTATCACTATCCCATTTTTGTAAATAAAATCACATAAAATATATGCAATTAATGTATAAATTACAGTAAGCGAAGTGTACGATAAAAATTTCCAATGATAACTTTTGACGGACCTTTTAAATATTTCATCATAAACAAGAAAAGGCTGTACCCAGTAAGGGATAGACATAATTCCTATTATATTTCCTATCATTACTCCGGAAATTCCCAATGGTTTAACAAGTAACCACGAAAATATAAATGTTATAACCGAGCCTATTACCGCTAAATATTTATCTTGATCATAAATTCCCGCACTGACTTTTGCCATACCAATTGATTGTCTAATACCATAAATATAAAGGTATCCGGCTATAGAAACAGTTGTCCATAGACCAAAAGCCGATCCTTCACCTGTCCATATACTTATAAATGAATTTGATAGACATACAAAAGAGACTGTTATAAATGAATACATTAAATAATTCAAAAAATAAAGCACATTATAATTTTCATATACCTTTTTCACACATGAGGTATTTAGTAAATTTCCAAAACTTGCAATAACTCCATTAAAAACTTCATTTGTAACGGTAGTAAGAGCCATAACTATAAGCATATAATTGTAGTATATTCCATTGTCTCTTAAACTTACAAAGTAAACTATTATTAAACTTGAAACAGTTGTTGCTCCAAATCCGGAAATTTTATGTAAAAGCAATGCTTTCATATTTTTAAAAAGGTCCTTTTTTTCAATATCCGGCATACGCTTCTTAGTTTTTAAATCGATGAAACTGTAATTTTTATCAAATCTATAAGAAATTATAATATTTTCAACTAATCTTGATAAAATCTTACAAATTAAATACAACTCAAATGACGCAAAAACCTTTAGCACAAATATTTGTGCTATAAATAGAAGTATTTGTGCACCAATATGAATTATATTGTTTACATAATTTTTTTGATCTGCAATAAACATTGCACGCTTATGAGAATAAAGGTAAGACGCCACAATATCAACCACATACAGAATAAATATTTGAATTAACCAAGGTTTTGAAAAATTCTCCTTAATTGGTGTAACTACAAAATAGGAAACTACTATTCCGAAGAAGCCAATAAAAATCCCGATTAATATATAACATCTACGTAAAAAACAAAGAACAACGGCAATTTGTTCCCAATCTTGCTGAGCAATAGGTTTATAAAGTTTGTAAACTATGCCTACTCCAAGTCCCAACTCAACAATTGCAAGTGCAGAAACTACATTCAAAAATGCACCCTCTATACCCACTATTTCCAGTCCCAAAATATTTGCAAAAATTTGCCGAGTAATGAAAGAACCTACCATTATTATGCCATAAGAAAAACAGCTTACAGCAATATTTATCACAGAATTTTTTGTCCTCATATTAGTTACCTATCCTATATTAAGTTGATTCTTTTCTTTAATTGTGTTAACTATATAACCCATAAAAAACCAAAATAGAAACGACCCCACAGTTGTTATAAATAAAATTTCAGACAAAAACATTCCGGAAACGGCTATACATATTACTGAGATTACCGCTGAATTAAATAAAGAATCATTTACACAAAAATTTTTTACTAAATAATATCTTATAATATTTAAAGCATTTTTTATAAGAAAAATGCCCAGAAATAATGCACCCATAACTCCCGTATAAAAGAGGGTAGCAACATAAAAATTATGAGCATCATATTCCCTTTGAACTATAAATGCATCAGGAATAACATCTTTTGCATACTTCAGAGCATTGCGAGGAGATGCTCCAAACAGCCAGGTAGTCTTAAATATGTCTATTGCACTTCCCCATATTCTAAATCTTAAATTTGAAATAT
>CAMEMA010000085.1 GCA_945926705.1 uncultured Clostridia bacterium | reverse complement strand
GAGTATTATTCCTGATAGTGAAATATCAACAGCGTTATATACCGGTATAGCGACCGATACCGGATGTTTTCAGTATTCAAACACAAATTCAGATACACATTTTATAGCTTCTCAACTAATTAAACAAGGAGCACAATTCTCACAAATAAACGAAAAGTTATTTTTGACAAAAACCAGAAAAAAAATTGAGCTTGAAAAAATTATATATAAAAATCTTGAATACAGATTTAACTCAAAATGCGCCATTACTCATGCTACACTCAAAGAAATGGAAGAAATAGGTATAGGAGATAACGAACTTGACGGAATTGCATCTATACCCATAAAAATCGAAGGGGTGCAAATAGGAATTACCATTCGAGAAAAAGACGAAAACTTTTTCAAAGTTTCAGTAAGGACTTCATCTTATATAAATGCCGATGAATTTTGCAAAAACTTTAACGGAGGAGGACATGAAAGAGCAGGTGGGTTCAGTATTTCCGGTGATATTAATGATGTAAAAAATGCAATAGCCAATAAAATAAAATCTATTACGGAATGGTAAAATATGAATGGCATAATTATTATAGACAAACCTAAAAATTATACTTCATTTGATATAATAGCAATTTTAAGAAAAAAATTTAATCAAAAAAAATTAGGCCATATGGGGACTTTAGACCCGATAGCGACGGGAGTTTTACCCATTTTATTGGGTGATACGGCTAAATTTCAAATATTCACAGAAAATAATAAAAAAGAATATATTGCTAAAATGGAACTCGGATTAACTACTGATACTTTGGATTCCGAAGGAAAAATTTTAAGCAAAACAGAATGTAATATAACAAAAAAGGAATTTAAATCTGTATTAAATAATTTTGTGGGAAAAATTGAGCAAGTACCCCCTATGTTTTCTGCCATAAAACAAAATGGAAAAAAACTTTGTGATTTAGCAAGGAAAGGCATTGAAGTAGAAAGAGAAAAACGAAAAATAGAAATAACAAGTATAGAAATACTTAATTTTGATGAAATAAATCAAACTGCTTGTATAAAAATAAAATGTTCTTGCGGCACTTATATACGATCACTTTGCGATGATATAGGAAAAATTTTAGGCTGCGGTGCAGTAATGACAGAATTAAGAAGGACAGAATCAAATGGTTTTTTGCAGAAAGATTCTATCACACTGGAAAAATTGTGTAACTTAACTTTAAATGAACTCGAAGAAAATTATATACTTCCAACTGAATACCTCTTTAAAAATTTAAAATCGGTAAATATTTCTGAAGCGCAAGAAAAAAGATTCAGAAATGGAGGGGCTTTGTCTTTGGATAGAATTTATTCAGATTTTACCTTAAAAAATAATAAAAATGTTAAGTTATACAGTAAAAATAAATTCGTAGGTTTAGGATACATTGACTCAACAGAAAAAGAAATCAAAGTGTTAAAATGTTTAAAATCAATGCAAAATTAATAGATGGTGGTGAAATTATGAAAACTTATAATGAGTTCACTTCAAATTGTGAACCTTCAGCGGTTGCTTTAGGATATTTTGACGGAATACACAGAGGACATCAGAAAGTAATTTCAAAAGCAGTATCTCTTAAAAATTATGGACTTAAACCAACTGTATTTACTTTTTATCAAAATCCGAAATCGGTAATATCGGGCGCACCTGACAATAGTATAATGAATAACAAAGAAAAAGAAATTGAAATTCAAAAATTAGGTATAGAAGAACTGTACATTATAAATTTTGAAAATATAAAAAATATGACTTCAATAGAGTTCGTTGAAAATTTACTATATAAAAAATTAAATGCTCGTGCAGTTGTTTGTGGATTTAACTATCACTTCGGAAAAGGTGGTTACTCAAATGCAGAAGATTTAAAAAAAATATGCAAAAATTATAATATAAAGACATATATCATAAAACCTGTACTTTATAAATCTAAGCCTATAAGCTCAACTCGTATTCGAGAAGCTCTAAAACACAATAATATTTCTAAAGTGAACGATATGATAAAGGGGAAAAATTTAAAATACAACAAATTTCATGCTTAAGCACGTAATAATTACTTGGGGTTAATATAGCTTTTTAGTTTAAATATCTTAATACCATCAGTCGGATAATTCGCTTTATTTAAGTCAATTAATATAATTATATGTAAAAAAGCACCCCAAAAGGGTGCTTTATAAACTACGTTACTATTTTTTAGAAGCAGCTTGTTCAGCTAATTTAGATTCATATCTTTTGCTAAGTCCGCAAACAGATGCAATCCATCCTACAACAGTTATAATGAACACAGGAACAACTGTGTAAAGGTGAGCCGATACCTTACTTCCGACAGCAACTATATTAGTTAAAACATATATAATAGTGGAAGCTCCGGCTTTACCTGCACGACCGCCGATAACTTCGACAGCTGCTTGACCTTTGGTTTTGGTATCATCATCCAGAGGTCTGTAAGCCATGTTTTTGGTAGAGTCAAACAAGCAGTATTTTATGCTCTTTACCAAAGCGTCTACGAAAAGTCCAACCCATATTGCCATCATTGAAACTGATGTTCCAAAAATTTCTTTTCCGCCACTCTTTCCGTAAAGGATAAGTGCAAAGAATACGCCACCAAGAGTAATCATTACGATAGGAGTGATAATTGCTGAAATTTTCCAACTAAACTTTCTAAGTACGTTTGTACTCAAAAGAGTTGCACAAATTGTTAAAACACCTGTAGTCATGGAAAGTCTTCCCATCATTGCGGAATAGTCGTTTGCGCTTGTGAGAGTAGCTCTCATTTGTTCTTTCCATACAACTTCGGTGAAGTTTATTGAAACACCATATGCTATTACCAGTACCGCTATTAATCCTATATAAGGAGATGTGAATAATATTTTTATACCTTCTGTAATTCCAACTTTAGCTTTTTTCTTCTTAGTTTTAACTTCTGAAGGGTCATAAAATCTTGGATCTTTAAGAATCACGGAATTTATATAATAGAATATTCCCATTGTAGCAAATGCGAACAAAATGCAAAGACCTATTAGAATTCTAACGTTTTTATCGAACTCCGCACCTTTTGCCTTAGACATACTTCCAAGAATTCCTCCTGAAAGAATTACCCCGATATTGGCAATCAATGCATATAATCCATAGAATCTCTTTACTTCGCTCTTTTTGGTTACTTCATTTGCAAACTACCAGAACAATGAAGATATAGCGATAGTTCCCCATATTTCTGAAAAAATGTAAAACAAGGTGTAAGACCAGTTTGTAATACACGGAATAATGTAATAGAAAAATCCCGGCCAAGAAGCTTGCATTTTCCTTACAGTGCCAGCACTTGCATGAAGTACAGATGCATTAGGAAATAAGAATAAAAGGAAAATTACATAAAATGAAATAAATACAGACACCATTATGTAGAATGTTTTGTAGCTTCCAAATTTACTTATCAAATACGTAAACAACATAACTACCAAAAATGCTGCCGGCATAACAAACCACAATTTAAGAACCGGAATAAGCTCCGTTCCTCCGCAAACTGCATACTTTTGAACAAACACGTCCTTAAGGTCTCTTACCATGGTGTAAACAAAAAGTATACAGAACATGAGTAAACTCATTGGTAAAAACTTTTTTAACTCATAGTTGTGAATAGGCCACAAAATTTGTTGAAACTTATTAAATTCAGGCTTTTGTGAAACGCCCTGCGATGAATCGCTCATTTTAAAACATACTCCTTTACAAATTTATAAAAAAACCGCTGAATTCATAACCTTTCTGTCACAACCACATCCTCTCAGTACATCAACCAATATTTGATAAAAGCCCCCACTAATTCGGAACAGTACAATAAATTTCGTCGTTTAATAAAAAACCTATTACAATCAAAAGAAAAAAATTACTGAACCGATTAATAAAGACAAAAATACGCCTGAAAATTTTAATACACAACGCATAAAACTTTCAAGTACCATTTATGCTTCACATTATAACAGTATACGACACTTATTACAACTGTAATTTTTAATTTTTTATAATAATTTGCAAAATTTCCGCAATTAATAAAATTATTGTTTATTTCAAAATAAAATCATCATTTTGCTTGCATTTAATTTATTTATTTGATAGCATTATATAGCAGGCGTAAATCTTAAAAAAGAAAAATATGCTTAAAATTAAATAATTTAGTTTTAAATAACAACGATAAGGAGAATTTATCATGGCAAAGTGTGAAATTTGTGGAAAAGCAGCATCATTTGGAATAAAGGTTTCTCACTCTCACAGACGTTCAAACAAAATGTGGAAACCAAATATCAGAAAAATAAAAACCGTAATCGGCGGAACTCCTATGCGCATTTGTGCTTGCACCAGATGTATGAGAGCCGGAAAAGCTTCTAAAAAATCCTAATTGATTTTGCGGAGTTTTTAGGTGGTAGTCAAATTTTTAGATGGTAACGTAATTTTAGAAGATGTGAAAAACTTTGACCTTGATCAAACTTTTGGTTGTGGTCAATGTTTTCGTTTTGAAAAAATTAAAAATGATTTTATCGGAACAGCGAACAACAAAGACATGAGAATGTCTCAACAGGGTAATCAGATAAAAATCTATGACACAACGGAAAAAGAATTTAAAGAATTATGGTTTGATTTTTTTGATTTGGGTACAGACTATTCAAAAATAGGGAATGAATTATCATATCTTCACCCGCTCATTAAAAAATCATATATTAATTGCAGTGGTATTCGGATATTAAAACAGGAACCGTGGGAAATTCTTTGTTCGTTCATAATTTCTCAAAATAACAACATACCTCGCATTAAAAAAATAATTAAATCACTTTGTGAGTTATATGGAGAAAAAACAGAACATGGTTTTTCATTTCCTAATGCTAAAAAAATATCTTCAATGAGTTTAGACGACCTTTCCCCTATCAAAAGTGGATTTAGAGCCAAATACATACTCGATGCGGCTAAAAAAATATCAAATGGCGATATTGATTTGGAAGAAA